>JADIMT010000088.1 GCA_017694595.1 Candidatus Ornithospirochaeta stercoripullorum
ATCCTGCTGATTGGCTTTCTATCATTCTCAAGATTGGAGATGAACTGCTTTGTAGTTCCAAGCATCTCTGCAAGTTCAGGCTGAGTCAGCCCTTTAAACTTGCGATAAAAACGGAGAGCTCTGCCAGGAGTATCCTTCGCAGCTTGCTCCTTGTACCAATCCATGTCCTCGACGTTCATCATGTCATTAGGTTCAGTTTCTTTGTTATCTGTCACTATGGCTTACTCCTTGTCTTTCTCTTCCCAGTCTTCGATGAATGTCTGTACTTCTTCTTCCAGTATTTTCTTATCAGGGAGATAGAGAATATATTTTGATGCGAAGATTCTGTTCTCAAGTCCACCAAGAACATACTCGATCTTAGTGGAAGGCTTATCAGTGCAGAGAATGATACCGATAGGGTCATTATCATCAGGATCGTTTACCTCAGCTTTGTAGTAGTTGAGATACATATTGAGCTGTCCGACAGCAGCAGGAAGTAGCTTCCTCGTCTTAAGTTCGATTATCACATAGGCACGGAGAATCTTGTTGTAGAAGACCATGTCAGCATAGTAGTGCTCATTGTCGAATGTGATTCTCTGCTGTCTTCCTACGAACATGAATCCCTTTCCAAGCTCCAAGAGGAATTTCTCAATATGGTTAATCAGGGCATCCTCAAGATCAGCTTCCATCACAGGCTTGTTCTCAGGAAGGCCCACAAACTCGAATACATAAGGGTCTTTCAGAATATCTTCAGGCTTCTCAATCTCCTGACCTTTCTCAGCAAGCCTTTTTACTTCTTCCTTGTTCTCTTTCCCTCGAGAGAGAAGGAGACGTTCATAAAGAGATGAATCAAGCTGCCGTTTCAGTTCCCTTACAGACCACTTTGAAGCAATGCATTCCTTCTCATAGAAGTTGCGTTTATTATCATCAGAGATTGTCAGAAGCTCACAGTAATGTGACCAGCTCAATTTAACAGACAGTGTCTGTTGATTTGGATAGGAAAGAAACAAACGGCGCATGAACTGGAGATTTGAAATCGAGAAGCCATTCCCAAGTTCTGCTTTTAGGCGCTTTGAGATATGCTTCAGCGTCTGTTCTCCATATTGGGCTCTTTCCTGATTCTTCTGCTCGTCCTCGACTATGAGTCTCCCGATATTCCAGTAAGCTGAAAGCATCTCAGTGTTGACGCTACGTACAATGTTCTTGCGTGATGTGAGGATTATCTTCTTGATGCTTTCTATAAGGCTGTTTCCATTCACTGTTATATCGGCTTTGTCCATTCTGAATCTCCTGACTGTAATTTTATGTGGTAGTCTACAGACTATGCAAGAAGCACTATTTCTGGGCACTCTGTAGTGCCCGTAGCAGAGTTCTGAAAAGTATCAGAAATAGGGTGAGAACCAGGATTTTCTGCCTGCCTTCCATGTTTTTCGTGGTTGACAACGTTTTCTGGGCACCTAAAAATGGGCACTAAGATTGCAAGGAAAATAAAGGAATTTTCAGGAAATCTTGGTAAATTCCTCTCTTTGGAATAGGGTAGTAAATCGTTGTCATGCGATAAATTATGTGAACTTTCTGTAAAATTCAGTAAAGTATCCTTCTTCTGTTGACATCGTGGAAGTCGCCAGTTCAATCCTGGCATCGCCCACTAAGGCTTATTCATTTCAGATAAGGAATTGGATAAGCCTTTTTCTTCGCCTGATACCCTCAAAACAGAGGCAGGAACTAAACTTGCACTAAAATATGAGGCCATTTTCAGTTGCAATAAATATTATCGTAACATTTTGTAATTTTTCGGTTTTTTGATCAAAAGTATAAACAAAACCACCATCGTAAATTTATATAGGAGATGGTGGTTTTATAGTTATAATAAAGTGTAAAATTTAAACGAATCTTGAAGCAGGAACATTGAAGATTTCAGAAAGCTTTTTAGCCATTATCCTGCTGATTGGCTTTCTATCATTCTCAAGATTGGAGATGAACTGCTTTGTAGTTCCAAGCATCTCAGCAAGTTCATGCTGAGTCAGTCCTTTAAGCTTGCGATAAAAACGGAGAGTCTTGCCAGGAGTATCCTTGATAGCTTCCTCCTTATACCAATCCATATCCTCAACATTCATCATGTCATCAGACTCAATTTGCTTTTTAGCTATCACTACCATTTACTCCTTGTCTTTCTCTTCCCAGCCTTCAATGAATGTCTGTACCTCTTCTTTAAGTTCTTTCTTGTCTGGAAGGTAAAGAACATACTTTGATGCAATGATTCTGTTCTCAAGTCCTCCGAAGCCATACTCGATCTTTTCAGAGGGCTTATCAGTGCAGAGTATAATACCGATTGGATCATTGTCATCTGGATCATTGACTTCTGCTTTGTAGTATAAGTTCAAAAAATAGAATCCAAAAAGCTGTAAAAGGATACGCTATCTTCTCATGCCTAGAATCATACTAATGTTCACCTTTTTGTAGCAAAATGGCTTCATCTAAATCCTTTGAAATGTTGTATTGATTATCTTCCATTTTAAAACGAGTTTTGAGTACATCTCTGAAAGCAGCAACAAGATCATGAGATGTGACAGCAGCGAAGATTTCTTCAAACATGTCTGAAATGTATAGAAAATCTTCAGAGGAACATTCCTCTTTCAGATATTTTATAAATCCAGGAATATCTTCTCTTATGATGCCGATAAGCTGATTTGTCCATATTATGATACCATCATACCAATTGTCTTGAGTCTCTTTCCAAATTTTTTTCTTTCGTACATTATTTCGTTGAATTTAACTTTGTTCATTATTATCTCCTCCGTGGAGGTGCGGACAAAAACTTGGACCTAGAAATAAAGGAAAGATGAATAGATGTACGCACTGGAAGAGAGAATTAAAGCAGTAGAGATGTATTTCAGGTATGGCAGGAAAGTATCAGCTGTTATAAGGGAGCTTGGTTATCCTGATCGCAAAATGCTTGTCAAATGGGTCAGGGAATACGAAGAGACAGGAAAGCTCCATGAAAGATGTGCAGGTAGCAACAGGTATAGTCAAGAAGAAAAGCAGGAAGCCGTCGATTTCTATCTTGGACACGGAAAGCAGATCAGGTACACAATCAGGAGCTTAGGATATCCGAGCCGGGAGAAGCTGATGGAATGGATAGATGAGCTTGCGCCAGGACAAAGGATCATTCATGAGGGATATCTGAAGAGAGACAAGCATCCATCGATGGAGAAGAAGAAAGACTGCGTTATGAAGCTTGCCACGCGGACAGGAAGCGCAGAGGAGGCCGCAAAAGAAGCTGGTGTTTCACGATCATCCCTTTACACATGGAAAAGAGAGCTGGCACATGATATCAATATTTCCATGAGCAAAAGAAAGACAGAAGACACACATGTCCCGAGCATAATCAGCAGTATTGAGGAGGCTGAGGAGATCATCGCCAGATATGAGAATAGCATAGCAGAACTGGAAGAGAAGAACAGGGAGCTTGAGGAGCGAAGGCGGCATGCTGAGATAGAGCTTGCATGTCTGGAGAAGGCAGCCGAACTGCTAAAAAAAGATCAGGGCATCAGTCTGGAAAGGCTGACAAACAGGGAGAAGTCTCTTGTGATTGATGCCCTCAGAGAACGTTACCGGCTAAAAGAGCTTCTCCCGATTTTCTCAATCAGCAAAAGCAGTTACTGCTATTGCCGCAATGCGCTAAGGAATGACAGGCATGCAGATCTGAGAACCAGGATACGCAGATTGTTCGAAGAGAACAATGAGTGCTATGGATACAGACGTATCAATTGTCTTCTGCAGAGGGATGGCATAGCCGTCTCAGAGAAGGTTGTACGGCGCCTGATGAAGGAAGAGGGGCTTGCGATCGCCTTCGTCAGGAAGAAGCGTTACAGCTCATATAAAGGAGAGATCTCGCCTGAGGTGCCGAATCTTCTCAACCGGGATTTCCATGCGGATTCACCAGGGCAGAAGCTGCTTACCGACATCACTGAATTCAGCATCCCTGCCGGCAAGGTTTATCTCTCTCCTCTCGTTGACTGCTATGATGGAATGGTGATCTCCTGGAGCATCGGAACAAGTCCAAATGCGGAACTTGCAAACAGCATGCTCCGCAATGGCATCGCAAAGCTTGAAGACTGCAATGAGACGATAATCCACTCAGACAGGGGCTGCCATTACAGATGGCCTGAATGGATTGCCATCATGGCCGAAGCGGGACTCACAAGATCCATGTCAAAAAAAGGGCTGTTCTCCCGACAATTCTGCTTGTGAGGGTTTTTTCGGAAGGCTGAAGAATGAGATGTTCTATGGGAAGGACTGGAAAGGCATCTCTATACAGGATTTCATACTCAGAGTGGATGCCTACATCCAATGGTACAATGAAAGAAGAATAAAGATGTCACTTGGAGGCCTCAGCCCACTTGAGTTCAGATCGAAGAACATGAAAGATAAAACTATCGCTTAGGTCCAAGAAATCGTCCGCATCCCCCAGAGCAGCATTCTATACGATATCTGACAACCTTCTGCGCTTCTACTTCACATATGTTTATCCAAACAGGGGAAGAATCGAGATGCTTGGAGAGGATGAGGTTTATAGGCTTTTCATAGAGCCATCACTTGATACATGGGTCAGTTATCGTTTCGAGGAAATTGTACGCTCATATTTCTCAAGAAGAGTCATGAAAGGTCTTGAAAAGAACATCCTTGATATCGGCCTGTACTGGTATAATGACAAAAAGTCAAAAACAAATGAAGAATTCGATTGTGTACTGGCCCATTCTGAAGGATATGAAGTCATTGAAGTTAAATACCTTTCTGGAAAAATGACAGAAGCTCTTGCACGAGAGGAAGAACAGAAGATACGCAGAACAGAAGGTCTCAGGATATCGGGGCTAGGATTCGTTTCCATTGAAGGATTTGAATTCAATAATATGGCAGGATACAGACTTATATCCGGCGATGATCTCTTTTCTAATGAATTAAAATAAACTTACCAAAAATAAGACATCTGATGTATGACGTCCAATGTCTTGAGGAGCTGCAATGGGATACGAAGATTTCAAAAGTGAGAAAGTCAGAAAACTTGCACCGGAGATGGATCCGCTTCGTCTTGGAATGGGGTGGAAGAAGGAAGATCTTGATAAGCCGAAGATTCTCATAGAGAGTACTTTTGGTGATAGCCATCCGGGATCAAGTGGCTTGCTGGCACTTGTGAACAAATCTGCAGAGGGAGTTGAGAAAGCAGGAGGAAGACCTGTTCGTTATTTTGTCACTGACATCTGTGACGGACAGGCTCAGGGGCACGATGGAATAAACTATTCACTTGCGAGTCGTGACATGATTGCGAATATGGTAGAAATTCACAACAACGCCACTCCTTTTGATGCCGGAGTTTTTATTGCCAGCTGCGATAAGGGACTGCCAGGGCTTCTCTGTGGGATAGGACGTACTAACCTCCCCTCAGTTGTTCTTCCTGGTGGAGTAATGCAGGCTGGTCCGGATCTGCTCACACTTGAGATGATTGGTGCCTATAATGCCAAACGCGCGAGAGGGGAGATTACCGAGGAGCAGTTCAGCTATTACAAGCACAATGCATGTCCATCTTGTGGTGCATGTTCATTCATGGGCACTGCATGTACTATGCAAGTTATGGCAGAGGCTCTTGGCCTTGCTCTTCCAGGTACTGCGCTCCTCCCGGCTGTGTGCCCTGAGCTGTCTGCTGCTGCAGAAAATGCTGGAAAGGCTGCAATGAATCTTGCGCTTTCCGGTCTGTCTTCAAGAGATATAGTCACAAAAGAGAGCTTTGAGAATGCGATTATAATCCATGCCGCAATCTCTGGTTCTACAAATGCCATTCTTCATCTCCCTGCAATTGCCCATAATTTCGGAATAGAAATTGATGCAGATGCTTTTGAGAAAATACATCGTGACGCTCATTATATCCTCAATGTCCGTCCTGCTGGGTTCTGGCCTGCTGAATATGTTTTCTACGCGGGCGGTGTTCCTGCAATCATGGAAGAGGTTAGGCATCTTCTTCACCTCGATGTGATGACAGTCACGGGAAAGACACTTGGGGAGAATCTTGAGGATATCAAAAAGAGTGATTACTACAGCATCTGCGAGAAATACAGGAAAGAGAAGGGCGTGGAGAAGGAAGATATCCTCAAGCCATATGATAAGCCTATTGGAAGCCATGGAACTATTGCGATTCTAAAAGGGAATCTTGCTCCGGATGGTTCTGTCGTAAAGCATTCTGCTGTTCCGAAGGAGATGTTCCACGCAGTTCTTAAGGCGCGTCCGTTCAACTGCGAGGAAGATGCGATTGCTGCGGTTCTGTCGCATAGGATCAAGCCCGGTGATGCTGTAGTTGTCCGATATGAAGGTCCTAAAGGCGCTGGAATGCCTGAGCTTTTTTATACAACAGAGGCCATTTCTTCTGATCCGGAACTTGGAAAGAGCATTGCCCTGATAACAGATGGTCGTTTCTCAGGCGCTTCAAAAGGGCCTTCGATAGGCCATGTCTCTCCAGAAGCTGCAGAGGGTGGTCCTATTGCAGTTGTCGAGGATGATGATCTTATCGAAATCGATATAGATAACCGCAAGTTGAATATTATCGGAGTAAAAGGTGAAAAACTTCCACCTGAAGTCGTAGAGAAAATCCTTAAGGAAAGACGTTCGCAATGGACACCTAAGGAAGCTAAATACAAGAGCGGCGTTCTCAAGATTTATTCAGAACATGCAACCGGAGCTATGAAAGGCGGATACATGGAATAAGAGGAGGATTGTCTGGATAAGGTAAGTTGCTTGAAGTCCAAAATATCGAGGTGAAATAAAAGAAGCCGGAGATTTCCCCGGCTTCCAGTCCTTTCAAAGAGACTTGTCGATTTCAGAGAATACGGAATCCGTGAATGGGGAAGAGAATATCTTCTCACCATTTCTGAATACCATCACAGATGGTACGTCTGGGGCTCCGAGCATCTTCTGAAGCTTATCGCTCTTGTAAACATCAATCACTTCAAGCGCAAGCTTATCCTGGTTCTTTTTTGCATAATCCTCAACAAGCGTGAGGCAATTCCTGTCATTTGCTTCTGAGGCGTTGTAGAAATAGCAAAGTACAGTTCCTTCGCGAAGAATGCCATTCTTGAGTGTATTGATCTCATCTACATAACGCTCAGCCATATAGCCAGCAACGGCACCATCTCCGACGCTTGTAGAGACCTGGCGAAGCGTCTTGTGTCGTACGTCACCAGCTGCGAAGATTCCTGGAACATTTGTTTCCATATCTTCATTCGTGATGATGTATCCACGATTGTCGAGAGTGATGAGATCTTTGAAGATTCCTGTGTTTGGCAGGTATCCGATAAACAAGAAGCAGCCATCGACATCTACAGGCATGAGCTCACCCGTCTTGAGGTTCTTAAGGACAACAGTCTTCAATAGCTCATCACCTTCGAATGAATCAACAGCAGTATTCCAGAGGAATTTCATCTTCTCATTCTTCAAAGCTTTCTCTCGTGCAACTTCATTCGCATCCATTACACCTTCATCGTGGATGACGGAGACCAGTACTTCCGTTGCGAATTTTGTCAGGAACATGCCTTCTTCTATTGCGGCATCTCCCGACCCTATGACCATGACGCGCTTTCCTGTGTAGCGTGCGGCATCGCATGTTGCGCAGAATGAGATACCTTTATCGCAGAACTGCTCTTCATTCTTGGCTCCAGTAAGACGTGGACGTCCGCCAGTTGCGATGACAACTGCTTTGACATGGTAATCAGTGCGGAACGTGGAGACAATTTTGTAGCTTTGCTTGTCTTCAACGCTTTTGACATCTGTCAGCTTGACCTTGACTCCGAACTTCCTGAATTGCTTGTCCATGAGCTTCATCAGCTCTGTACCATCGATTCCTTCTGGAAATCCTGGATAATTCTCAATCTCGCTTGTATAAGTCGCCAAGCCACCGATAAGTGATTTTTCAATCAGGATTGTCTTCAGTCTTGCACGTCCAGCGTAGAGGGCTGCTGTCATTCCAGCAGCGCCTCCACCGATTACGGCGACATCATATTCTTCAATTCTTTTTTCCATATATCCCTCAGTTGCTCTGAGCATTTCTCTGGGCAATCTTTCTCTGCTCCCACCAGTATGCGAGAACCCAGAGAGCCAAGAGTACAAGTAGCTGGATGAAGAGGGCAGGCATCATGCCTCCAAAGAGCTGTGGAAGATAGATTGGAGAACCAGCTTTCACGAATGTTCCCTTTGTTGCGATATTGAATACTTCACCGAGTGCAGTGCCACATGCAAAGAAGACAAATGCGATATAGTTCTGCAGGTAGCCTTCTCCCATTCTCACGAATGTACCGCTTGCACATCCGCCAGCAAGAACAGCTCCGATACCGAAAACAAACGACCCGATAACAAGCGAGAGGTTTACAGTACCACCTGGTGTCGACTGGAGATTAGCGAGATCGATTCCATATTTGGAAGCCTGGATACCGAAGAAGAGGATAGTAGAAAGTGCAAGTGCAACGATTACCGCACGTGTAAGTTTTGTCTCTCCCGTAAGTCCAGGGTCGCGATAAGCTGCAGTGAAGCAGAATCTGGAACGTTGCATTACGTATCCAAGTCCGATGCCTACAAAGATGATGCCAGGAGCCTTCGGATAGGATGGAGCAACGACAAAGCTTACGATGACTACAACAAGCGTGAGTACCACTCCAAGCACTATCTGGATGATGCGCCTCTGCTTTCTCTGCTCTGGAGTGAGACGTTTTCTATTTGGTCTCTTATTGCTTACAGGTGGCTCGAAGAAATTCCTGAGAAGTCTTCCTCCTGCAGTTGCTCCGAGGAAAACGAAAAGAAGGAAGATCCAGCCAGAGAGATTGAACTGTGGAAGTGATGAAAACAGGGCGCCAATGTTACATCCGCCTGCAATCTTTGCACCAAATCCCATGCAGAGTCCACCGATGACAGCTGCTGCAACTTGCTTTCAGTGCTTGATCTTCCTGATTTTCCACTGTGCGGCGAGCAGACAGGAGATTAACGCACCGAGCAACAGTCCAATGTCTGTCATTGAGGCCTGGTTGCCGAAGAACTTATAGCCTTCAAGGCTGCCCTTGTAAATAGCCCAGCTGTCTGTATCGATTCCGAAAAGGCCGACGAACTTTCCGAACCATGTGAAGAATGGGCCGGAAGCTCCCCACGTGCCGCTGAAAAGAGCAAGGCAGAGAGCCAGAATCGTAATCATTACAGCTCCTGTGTAATAAGACCACTCAGTCTTCAGGAGTCTTTCATAAAGTGTTGGATTCTTCTGTTCTTCCATTTTCAATCCTTATTTCTCGATTGTGACTTCCCATTCACCTTCACCGACTTCATCGATGTCGACATTGTATCCCTGGCTGCGAGCCCAGTCCGGTACATTCTTCATTGCGCATGTATGATCGATTCCAACAACAAGGATATCTCCCTTCTGCATGCTCTCAAGCTCTTTCTGAGTCTTCATGAGAGGTACGGGACAAGCCTCACCGAGGCAATCAAGATAACGTTCAGCCATAGTAAAATCCTCCTTAGCTGATTATTAGATTCTTAGAGAGTCTATCAATTTATTGGTGTCTAGGAAGAAATTGTGAGTTAATTTACAACCTCCATGGCTTTCCCTTAAAAACAGGGAGAAGCTTGATTGGTTTTATGATTATTAAACCTTTGTTTTCCTATGGTTGTGGCAATAGGGTATACTGATTTTTGTATGTTGAAGCTTACTGTCGGAAAGAATGATGAAGATTATACCACTATACAGGAAGCACTTGATGCGGTCCCGTTTTCTGAACGTGCTGAGATAGTTATCAGCGAAGGGATTTATAACGAAAAACTCTTTTCTGATAAAGATGATTTGACGATCAAAGGTGAAGGCAATGTTGTTATTACACATAGCGATAGTGCAAATGAAATTCTTGAAAGAGGCAGGAAGCGGGGTACTTTCCGTTCTTACACTGCATTCTTCAGTGGTCGCAAGCTGGTAATCGAGAATGTCACGATAGAGAACATTGCGGGAAAGGGTAGCAACGTAGGCCAGGCTATCGCGCTTTATCTTGATGTGATGGACGCAAGGCTTGAGCACGTGAAGTTGCTGGGACATCAGGATACGCTCTTTCTCGCACCTCTTCCTGAAAAAGAACGTGAGGTGGGCGGCTTTTATGGCCCGAGATATCTTTCTGAACGTAAACGTTGCACAAGTATCATCTGCAATAGCCTAATAACGGGTGATGTTGATTTCATCTTTGGCTCAGGCGATGCGCTTTTCGACAGCTGCGAGATCAGAAGCTTGGGAGAAGGGTATGTTGCAGCCCCTTCAGGAAAGAAGGAATGGCCTGGTTTCATATTCCGCAATTGCTTCTTCACATCAGAATCCCTGCCTCTTGAATCCGTGTTTCTAATGCGCCCATGGAGAAGTGAAGGGAAAGCTTGTTTCATCACTTCACATTTTGCGGACCATATAAAGAAAGAAGGATTATCGCCATGGAAGGGCAGAGAAGATGAAGTAGGGCAATGTACGTTCGTACTCTCATCATGTACCGGCAAGGTGATAGCGGACGGGAAGTATGAGATCGCAAAGAAAGCAGCGGAAGAAATAGTGACATCTTTCTATGCCTTACGTTAACTGTGTGCGATAATCTTTCTGAGGTTTGTATGGGAAAGCGTATCGGTTTCATGCTTGCAAATATTTATCAGGGTTCTGGCATTACGATGTGGAAAGCTATTGCCAAAGCTGCAAGCAAGCATAAAGAAGATGCGCTTTTCGTCTTTCCTGGAGGAAAGCTTGGCGAGACTGATGGCGATGAATATATGCGAAACGATATATTCTCACTCGCAAGCCCTGAGTCAATCGATGGTGCTATCATCTGGACATCGGCTTTGTCAGGTACGAAGGATGCAGAGGATATCGCAGTGTATGTCTTGGAGAAAGCGAAGACGATGAGAGTTGTCTCGCTTGGCATGTCGATTCCAGGATGTCCGAGCGTCAATTTCGATGCTTATCATGGTACGCTTTCCGAGATAAAGCATATGATAACAGTCCATGATGATAAGCGTATCGCATTTCTGAGAGGTCCTGACACACATCCCAGCGCAGAGGACAGGTTCAGAGCTTACCAGGATTCACTTGCAGAGGAACATATAGAATTTTCGCCGTCCCTTGTTTCTTCTCCAACACCTTGGTCTGAGGGAGAAGCTGCGATCAAGGAGCTTGTCGAAGGTAGAAAATTGATACCGGGGAAGGACTTCACAGCTCTGGCAGCTGCCTCTGATATGCTTTTGATGGCTGCTTGCAACTATCTTTCACGCTATGGCTATGAGATTCCGAAAGAATTGCATGTATGTGGGTTCAATGACAGCGAAGAGAACGCGTTGATGCCTGTTGAGCTTACAACAGTGCGCATGCCTGTCGAAGAGCTTGCTAAAGAATCATATAGCTTGATCTCTGATCTTTGTGATGGTCATCAAGCAAAGGATATTCTGCTTTCATCCGATTTGATTGTCCGGCATTCGTGTGGATGTGGCATGGTATCTGGCATAAAGGATGGAGATGAGTTCGTAGATTTTGTAAAATCTCTTATATCTTCTGATGAAGCGCTGTATGCTGTCAGAAAGCTTCTGGCGTATCTTGCAGGGGATGGCGATGAAGCATTTCTGTACCGTTATGCCGACCTCTTTATAGCTTCCGGGGGCGATGCTGGAGCACTTTTTGATACAATCTCCATCTATTCTGGCAAGATCTACGAAGATCGCAAAGATAAGCTTCATAGACGAATTGTATTCGAGGAGCGTAGAGAAATCGCCAAGGAAAAACAGCGCATGAATACGCTGACATATGCTCTTAACCTCTTCAAACGTGAACTTTTGGCAGCGCGTTCCATGGAATATATTACGACTATCATGTTCTCTTCCTTCAGAACGATAGGAATAGATAAAGCTTTCCTGATGCTTTATAAAGATTTCACGTTCACTGTGTTCATAGGCGGTTTCACTGAAGAGGGAATATTGAACGATAGAATCGAGTTTCCACGCTCTAATCTTGTTCCACAATCCCTCAATAGCAAGATAGAGAGAGGGACGTTTGTCGTTGAGCCTCTTTTCTATGGGCGGGAAGAACTGGGATATATCGTTCTTGGAACAGAATGGGTGGAAGGCTATGTGCTTGAGGATATAAGAGTCTCTCTTTCATCTGCGCTGCGTGGTATAAGCCTTTTGGAAGATGCCAATCAGGCCAAGGACCAAGCTGAAAGAGGGGAGCGGGACGCTGAGAATTTCTATGCAAGGCTCTCTGAAGACGTGATGGTTCCTCTCAGCAGAATGCGTACAGCTTTGGAAGATGGTACAAGGCTCAATCGCGATGCGTTGCTGAAATCTGTTCTGGATGCGGAGCATCTGCTTGAGTTGTCATTGATGGAGAAAGATGAACTTCTGATAAACAAGAAGCTGCAAGCTTTGTCGGATGTCATACAGTCGTTCACTTCTGATTGCTCCGTCCTCCCTCTGTTTGAAGTAGATGCAGAGAAGCTTGGTGATTCAATCAACATACTCATTGCAGGAAATCTTTCTGTCCAACTTGAGGAGTATGGAGCAGTGATATCAGGATGTGCAAAGCTATGTGATAAAATTTCGCTGCAATATGCTGAACGTGTGCTTCTCATGCATTCATGCTCGTTTGATCGAGGAAAAGAGAAGTGCCACATCACATTGCCATATCCATCGCTTGTAAAACAGACAGGGATGGGACATGGTATAGTCTATCCGTCTGATAATGGGTTTTCCAGGCCACCATGCAAAGCAGAACTCATCGATAGCCGGAAGCTTTCCGCATGTAATCCTCGTGCAATCGTGCTTACATCTGAGTCATCAGAACCGGCTTCTCTGATTCTCTCTACTCCTTCTTTGCAGGATAGAGCCTTGCTTATCTTCTCTCCACCGGCTTCTACGCTGGAAGCCACACTTCAGCGACTGAGCAGAAACGATGAGCTTCTGATAGCATGCTCCGGCTATCATAATGCTGAAGCCTTGGAGAACATTGGTCGCGTAGTGTCTCTTTCTCTTCTGAGGAAATCTAAAGGGCATAAGCTCATCATTTCTGTTGCAGATAACGATGAGGATGTATATAAACTGCGTTCAGCTTACCATTCCATCCCTCTTCTGATTGTCAGAGATAAATTCACAGAGCAGGATCTCAAGGGAGTCGCAACGCTGTCGAACACTATGATTGTCAATACATCGGTACTAGAGTCCGATGCTTTCCTCATGCATCTCAAGACAATCGCAGAGGACGGGACACTTCCTTTCCAGACAGGACTGCTTGTGAAACGGGCTATTGTCTTCCTCAATCAGAACGCACGAAAGCAGATAGCACGCTGGCAGCTTGCGGAGAGCGTTAATATAAGCGAAGACTATCTGGCTCGCATATTCCGAAGAGAACTCGGTCTGACACCTTGGGAGTATCTTGGCATTTATCGCATTCAGCTTTCTGTTGGACTGCTACTCCGTACAGGCAAGACGCTTTCAGAGATAGCTGAGGAGTCCGGCTTTCAGGATCAAGCATACTTTTCGCGTGTTTTCAGAAAGGTCAAAGGCTGTTCCCCAGGCAGTTTGCGCAAGCGTAAAAAGGTCGGAATTGTACAATAAGCGGTTTGGATTCTTCTCAAAGCATACATTAGACTTTTGCTTGAGGAGGGATGATGAGTATCATCAAAACCAAGGAAAACAGCAAAAAAGACGTTTTACAGCGACCCCCTAAGAGTAAACTCAGACGAGAGATAGTGCGGCACCGCTCAGTCTATCTGCTTGCTCTTCTTCCGCTTGTTTATTACATAATTTTCAAATACGTGCCAATCTGGAATTCTCAGATTGCGTTCAAGGATTTCATGGCAGTGCGCGGTGTCACAGGTTCTGAATGGATTGGCTTGGAGAATTTCAGGACATTCGTGAACAGCTTCTACTTCTGGTCACTTTTGAGAAATACTGTCATGTATTCAGTTGGCAAGCTCATCATCTCGCTTCCTCTTTCCATCATACTTGCAATCTGTATTTATGAGTGCACTAAGACAGGGTTGAGGAAAGTCGTGCAGACGCTCGCTTATCTTCCGCACTTTCTTTCTTGGGTTATCATGTACGGTATTCTCCTGTCGCTTCTGGCTCCGGGAGATGGTGTTGTCAACGATGTGATTAAGCTGCTTGGAGGAAAGCCAATTGACTTTCTGTCAAATGTCAAAGCGTTCCCATGGGTTGTTCTCTTCTCCGATGCGTGGAAAGAGATGGGATGGTCCGCAATCATCTTCATCGCAGCGCTTATGGGCATCGATGTCTCACTCTTTGAAGCCGCTATGGTTGAAGGCGCAAACAGCTGGCAGCGCGTAAAATATATCACATTCCCTGCAATC
>JADIMT010000003.1 GCA_017694595.1 Candidatus Ornithospirochaeta stercoripullorum
TCGGCAGAAGCTATCCTGACTCAGGCAATTACTGGACAAGGAGACACCGCGAATGGCTTGATTCATTGAAATTCGAGGATCGTAAGCTCAATCACGCATACCAGTCGTATCTGCAGCAGGTAAAGGACCTGTAATCCAAGCTTGCCCTCATGGATGAGGAGATAGAGAACATCGCCGATGAGGAGAGATACAAGAACAGTGCCGATAGAAACTGAGCTCTTTCCCTTACCTATACAGGCCTTGCCACTCTATAATCCGGCAGAAGGAGAAAATCGCATAAAAGAGTTCTTTACAACGGTCACATCATATCAGAAGATGGAGCTTCCGTGCTCTTTCTCTCATCGATGTATCGAGTCTGACTTTCGCTCTTTGTATTTGCATCATTATTTTTTATAATTTCTGCGTTATACTTTTATTTATCAAGGTGAAATTTATAATTCAATCAATATTTCTGAGTGTTATAAATGATTTTCATCAAAAAAGTTTGCGCCCTTTCAAAACTGCATTTATACTAGGCTTGGTATTAGACACCGGATACAGAGGAAAGAGGTAATCCATGTATCTGCGTGAAAAGAATGAGAAAGGAGGCAATATGGCTGATTTCTTTCATCTTCAGGAGAAGAAGACGAATGTAAAGACCGAAATTGTAGCTGGTCTTACAACGTTCTTCACAATGGCCTACATCATATTCGTTAACCCGGGTATGCTTGCAGAAACTGGCATGAACTGGAATGGCGTCTTTGTAGCAACATGTCTTGCAGCAGCTGTAGGAACGCTTGTTATGGCGCTATATGCCAATGTACCGTATGCCATTGCCCCAGGCATGGGATTGAATGCACTTTTCACATACACCATCTGCCTTGCTGGTGGCTTTGTCTGGCAGGAAGCACTTGCAATGGTCTTCATCTGTGGTTTGATCAACATCATCATCACAGTAACCAGACTCAGAAAAGCGATTGTCAAATCGATTCCAGAGGGATTGCAGAACGCAATTGGTGGTGGTATTGGCCTCTTCATTGCTTATCTCGGAATGAACAATGCTGGTCTTATCTCATTCACAGGCGCTTATCCGAGTGTTACACCAGGCATGCACGCATTTGATCAGGCTCATCTAGTTCTAGCTGTAATCGGACTTCTGATCATCGTTGTCCTCATGGTTATGAAAGTCAAAGGAGCCATGCTCATTGGAATCATAGCTACTACTATCATTGGTATACCGATGGGTGTTACAAATATCCATCAGTCTATTTTCTCCAGCAGTGAGACAGTAGCAGGTTTCAAGGAAGTAGCTTTCAGTTTCTTTGGTTCTCCAGGCCTTGGATCGCTTTTCTCGGATCCTGTTAAGATCCCGTTTGTTATTGTTACTATCTTCTCAATGAGCCTTTCTGATACATTCGATTCGATTGGTACATTCATCGGAACAGGACGCAAGAGCCATATATTCGATGAAGAAGATGAGAAAGCACTTGAGAGCACAGGCTTCAAGAGCCGTCTCGACAAAGCTCTTGTCGCAGATTGCGTAGCAACATCAATCGGTTCTCTTTTCGGAACAAGCAACGCCACGACATTCGTTGAAAGCTCCGCAGGTATCGCAGTTGGAGGCCGCACAGGACTTGCAAGCCTTGTAACAGCCGCAATGTTCCTTCTCTGTCTGCCGTTCTCTGGGCTTATCGGAATGGTTCCTTCAGCAGCAACATCACCAGCTCTTATCGTTGTTGGTATTCTCATGGTTGAACCATTTGCTGAGATCAACTGGAAGGATCTTACGGAAGCAATTCCTGCATTCTTTACAGTTGCTATCATGAGCTTCACATATGGCATTACAAATGGTATCGCAGCAGGCTTTATCATGTATTGCATCACAAAGATCTTTACAAAGAAAGCCAGTGAGATACATCCGATTATCGCAGTTGCATCTGTTCTGTTCGTACTTGATTTCGTGCTTAAATCACTGCATATCGGAACGTGATGATTTCGTGTTATCATTTTGACCGGAGGCAGATGTCTCCGGTTTTTAAATATGAAGAGATTGTTTATTCTTGGTGATTCAACAGCCGCTGTAAAAAGCGATAATGCCCGTCCAGAGACTGGATGGGGTGAGAAGTTCGGCCAGTATCTGAAGCCTGACTGGCTTCTTGAAAACAGGGCAGTCAACGGACGTTCCACAAAGGATTTTCTTGCAAAAGGCGAGTTAGAAGAAATTCTCTCTATTGCTTCTTCTGGAGATATTGCGCTCGTCCAATATGGCCACAATGATGAGAAACTTGATGATCCATCCAGGGGAGCAAGAGCCTGGCATGAGTATATAGTGAATCTTCTATACATTGCTGGAAAACTACAGCAGAAAGGTGTCAGAGCCATCTTCCTTACATCAATAGCAAGAAGGAAGTTCGAGAATGGACTACTTGTTGATACCCATGGTGATTGGCCCGCTGCGATGAAATGTGCAGCAGAAAGGGCTGGCGTTGACTGCATTGATTTGACAATCCCGACAATGATTGGAATCATGAAGGAAGGGGAGGAATGCTCGAAGAAATACTTCATGAATTTCTCCTCAGGTTTGTATGATAACTATCCGGATGGCGATGAGGATAACACCCATTTGCGTCCTGAAGGAGCTGAGTGGATTGCTTCTCTTGTATATGAAGGACTTTCAAAACTTGAAGAGAAGCCGGAGGCGCTGAAGTGAGCTTTATCGAGAAGCTGTTCTCTCCTGGTCATTCTATTGCATGGGATTATATCTCATCATTTTCAGAATTACATGAAATACTTCCACATATTCATGATTTCATCGGCTCATGCCAAAAGACAAGATTGGTTGAGATTGCAGATGGTGTATGGGCATCTCCTACAGCTTCAATTGCACGGACTGCGGTGATCATGCCTCCTTGCCTAATAGGAGAGGGGGCTGAGATCCGGCACTCCGCATACATTCGTGGCAATGCAGTAATCGGCGACAATGCTGTAATCGGGAACTCCTGTGAAATCAAGAATGCTATCATTTCAGATAACGCAGAAATTCCTCATTTCAATTATGTTGGCGATAGTATCCTTGGATACAAAGCACACATGGGAGCTGGCGCTATTACATCCAATGTAAGATCTGACAAGAAACCAATAGTGCTCCATATCAATGGAAAAGATCTGCATACAAAGCTGCACAAAGTCGGAGCTTTCATCGGAGACAGAGCGGAGATAGGATGTAATGCTGTTCTGAATCCAGGCACTATAATAGGCAAAGACTCAATCATCTATCCGCTCTCATCTGTTCGTGGCTATGTGCCAGAGCGGATGATTTATAAAGCCAATGGCAATTGCGTACAGAGGGAGGAGAAATACATGGGATGGAAAGAAGATGTTCTTGAAAAGATCTTGTCTCTAAAGAAGAAAGAATTCACATTGGATGAAGTTTATCAGTTTGAAGATGAGCTACAGAGGCTTTATTCTAACAATCATAATGTTCAAGCAAAAATCAGACAGCAGCTCCAAATGCTTCGCGATGATGGTATTCTTGAATTTATTGCACCTGGAAGATATCGGTTGACTCGGTAGTGCTGTTCAGAAATGGAAATCGAATAGTTTCTTTATTTTGTATACCGTTCCTTCTCCAATTGTCCTGATTGCATGTAAGACTAATGACTCGGATATTCCATAACCTGCTTCAAAGCATGGAAATGCAAATTTAGTTTCTCGTATTATTCTGATCGTGTCCTCAACTGCTTTGAATGGGGTCGTGTAATCAGAGACTTGATTGGATATGGTTGTTAAGAGATTCTTGTAGCTGAGTGTGAAGCAACCTTCTTTTTCATCCACATTCTGACCATACTTTTCCAAGTAGTTGAAAAAGGCAATGAGATTACTTTGGTATACGTCCTGATTGTTCTCTATTGGAATGATGTAATCAAAAAGAGCTGATCCACCATAGGCTGACATAATTTCCTTGATTGATGGGATATAAGCTTCATCGCTGTTTATATTTTCTATTACAACTAACGTTCCATGCATGGTTATCTCAAAATCCTATTGCGATCTTTTAGTTTCTTGATAAGTTACAAAAGATCGTGTTGATATTATTATTGCTCGCATGTAAACTAAAAACAACATTAACCATATTGTATTCGTTGGGAGGGATATGATGATTTCTTTCTATACAGTAAGAGAAAAAGGAACAGAAGCAGAAGGAGTACTTGTTGTTGCGAATAACATAGAAGACGCGAAAAGAACCGCGCATAAATTTTATATGAAAACTCTGTTATTCACAAAAAAGCCCGTAGAATTAGAAGTTACTGGGCAATTTTCCAAAATAATTTCAAAAGAATCTCTTAAACCATATGTGCCGAAAATGATGAATGCCAGCTATTATGAATCAAATGGAGTGGAGATTATCAATGGAAAAGAATTTTATACCACGTTTTTGAATAGGCTTGGTATTGACTGGAGCAAACGTATAACTTTTCAAGTGATGCCTGAATTTTTACTTTATGTAAAATCAAGTAATTCTGTATTCTTTGTTATTGATAATCAGAATAAGACGGCGGATGTGTTTTATTCTCTTCTCCAGTCTTGTGCTTTTTTGAAATCGCAGTGCATGAAGATTTTTGACGGTACAGGTATAAAGTGCGAAGTTGTTTTTATATCAAAAAAAAGATTACGTTGTAAAATTGATAGGGATGCGGTTCTTTATGCTGAAAGCATGGGATGTCACTGTTACACGGAGTGTATTCCATTGTCTGTTTTATTGTAATTAGAAGTTGTAATTGAAGTGACACCTAGAATATTTCATGCTTTTGGGCTGGATAGCTTAACAGATAATACAGCTGGATCGATATTGATAAACGATATATCGAAATTGCTAAAAAGCGCTTGGAAGATATCAAGCAAAGGTGAAAAGAGAGCCATGCCAAATGGCTCCCTTTATAGCTTTTCAGATATCAGCAAGGCGGGTATCTGGATAATCACCACCTATCAAATTTGAGTTTTCCACATTGATTGTAGCAGTGGCTATTGCTTTGTCATACTGATAAATATCGACTCTCTGTATACCGTTAGAACATGTTGAGATGCTTCTAGATAGCCTGATGGTTTTAACTTTTCTTGTTCTAAACGAATCCTTAGATATTGACATAAGCCAACCGGGGGGGGGTATGTTGTATGGAGAGGAGTATGTGATGAAAAAACTTTCAATCATTATTTTGTCTGTTATTTGTTTGGTTGCTGGTTTTACAGCTTGCACAGCCGGTAATACACTGCCTCCACCACCGAGCATTGACAGGACACCTTATGATGTTGATACAAGTTCAGAGCTTATCTTAATGCTTTCTGAAAGCGGGCAGGCAAGGCTTACTAATGACATTACTTTGGATGCGCTTCCTCTGGATGCGGATTCACCAGCAGAAACCACGATAGACCTCAATGGAAATGAACTCACTTTTGCAACAGAGGATACTATGGTTATCCCTGAAGGAAAGAGCCTGAAGATTGAAAATGGTGATATCATTACAACCTTTTCGAGCCCTGATCTTGTTCAAGTTGTTTTTAGAGTTGGCAAGGATAGCAAACTTGAGTTTGATGGCGTGAACTACAAGGCAGCTTCTTCTGGAATTCTTCCATCTGATAATGCAGAAGTTGTCATAAATGATTCCGTGCTGGAAATTGCAGGAGCTTGGGGAATCTCTACGAATGCTGGGAATCCTGAAGGATATAGCGTTTCTATTAGAATCACAGATTCAGAAATATCTGAAACAACTAGAACGGGCACGGCAGTCATGCTCAATACCCCAACTGATCTATGGATTGAGAATTCTACAATCACTGGTGGCAGGCAAGGCGTAATCTTAAGAGGTGGTAATGGTACTTTCATAAACAGCAGAATCATCTCTCGTGGAGAGTTTGACACAGGGGATCAATACTATCTAGATGGCACATGGGCTACTGGAAATCGTGTTCCAATGGCTGCTCTTACTGTAGGAAATACATCCACTGATGCTTATAAATATAGCACAGTATGCACCATTGACGATGCAACAGAGCTTGTGATGACTGATTCAGGAGAATATGAAGACGGTAGGGCTTTTGAGATTTACGTAGGAAGCCTTGCGACAGATTCAGAATTGACAGTCACGCTCTCCGTTCCTTCTGATATCGAGCAATACATTAAAGGTAATAACAGTTGTTGGTGCGGAGCGAATATCACTCTCAATGAAGAGAAGCTAACTAAATAAAAGATAGACGACTGAAGAAGTCTTATTCTTTGTAATTAAATCGGCAGTCATTGTGGCTGCCGACTTGTTTTTACATGATGCTCTTACTGTTCTGTAGAACCTAGAAATCCAAGCACTTTCGAGAGCTCCGCGGTAGTGTTTTTGATTTCTTCTGTTATTTCCTGGAAGCTGTCATTATTGAAACGGAAGATCGGCCAGGACACAGACATCGCAGCAATCGTTTTCCCAGAATAGTCTTTGATGGGTGCTCCAATGCAAAGCATGTTCTCTTCATGCTCTTCATCATCGATTGCCCAGCCTCTTTGCCTTGTTCTCTCCAGTTCGTCTCTCAGAGCTTGAGGTGTCTTTATTGACTTCGCTGTGAATGGTTTGAGCTGGTTTCTATCAAGATACTCTTGAAGTTCTTTTTCAGACATATCCGCAAGGAAGATCTTTCCGATTGCTGTACAATAAAGCGGTATGACCTTGCCGACCCTTGAGTACATCCTTAATGGATATATTGATTCCTCTTTCAGAACATACACGGCACTGTCATCTTCAAGTATACCCATATGGACAGTTTCACCAAGCTCCTGGCAAAGATGCTTTGCAAAAGGTTTTGCAGTATTGATCAAATCCATATGCCTAAGAGATCTGGAGCCGATAGAGAACATCTTCAGTGTCAGATGGTATAAATCAGCTCCATCTCTGTAGACATAACCGAGCGCGGTTAAGGTTGAGAGAAAACGAAGCAATGTTGCTTTCGGCAAATCTGTTTTTCTGGAGAGGTTCTCCAGATTGCAACTTTCCATTTCTGAGAGCGCTTCAAGTATTGAGATAGTGCGGACGACCGCGCTCATTTGCTTTTCGTCTTCTCTCGCTTTTTCCATTTTTTATTAACCCTCGAAGTATCTCTGTGCGTTGTTGAAGGAGATGTTGCGGACAATCTCGCCAAGCATCTCGCTGTCTGCTGGAACTTCTCCGTTCTCTGCCCATCCTCCGATAACATTGCAGAGTATTCTTCTGAAATACTCATGTCTTGAATAGGAGAGGAAGGACCTTGAATCTGTGAGCATGCCGATGAAGAGTGGGAGTGCTCCAAGATTTGCGAGAGTCTTGATCTGCTCTTCCATGCCATCTCTGTGATCGCAGAACCACCATGCGGAACCAAGCTGGATTCTTCCCCTTATTCCACCCTGATAGCATCCCATCAGTGTTCCAAGCGCGTAGTAATCCTTAGGATTGAGCGAGTAGAGTATGGTCTTCGGTACATCATTTGTATCTGTAAGAGCAGAGAAGAATGCTGCAACGCCAGCTGCAAGCTCTGCATCATAGACAGCATCAAAGCCTGTGTCAGGACCCATAACGCGGAACATCTTGGCGTTGTTGTCTCTGATTGCAGCGAAATGGAGCTGCATGGCAACATTGTTCTTCCTATATGCGCGAGCAAGAGCCGAGAGCAAATATGTTCTCCAGGCATCTGCCTCGAGTGCTGTGACATCTGTGCCGTTCATCTTCTTCTGGAACACTTCATTGACTTTGCCAGCTTCCCAGAATGTGTGAGGACATGTCATGAGAGCATGGTCAGATGCGCGGCATCCCATCTCAACAAAGAACTGCAGTCTCTTCTCGAGAGCTGTGACGACATCATCAGCTGTCTTGATTTCCATCTCCGCAGCTTTTGCCAGCTTAGCGATGTAGTCAGCGAAATCTGCCTTGTCGATGTTAAGAGCTTTATCAGGTCTGAATGACGGGATGACTTTTGCAGGGCACTTTCCTTCTTCTTTGATAACTTTATGCCACTTCAAGTCATCTGCAGGATCATCTGTTGTTCCAACTGCATAGACGTTGAACTTCTTCATGATTCCGAAGACAGAAAGCTCTGGGTTTGATTTGAACTGCTCATTGGCTTCGTCATAGATCTTCTTTGCATTCTTTCTGCAAAGGACATCATAGATGCCGAAGTATCTCTGCAGTTCAAGGTGTGTCCAGTGATAGAGTGGATTGCCGATCAGGTTCTCCATTGTCTCTGCCCAGGCAAGGAACTTGTCATATGGATCAGCATCTCCTGTGATGAGCTTTTCATCGAAACCACAGGTTCTCATCTGTCTCCACTTGTAGTGATCGCCGCCAAGCCAAGCATCTGTGATAGTTGTGAATCTCTTGTCCTCAGCGATCTGCTGTGGAATAAGATGGCAGTGATAGTCGAAAATAGGTGCGTCTGCAGCATACTCGTGATAAAGAGTCTTTGCCATTCCGCTTTCGAGCAGAAAGTCCTTTCCCATGAATTCTGTCATAATACAACTCCGTCCTTGAATATAGAGATTTCAGTATAGCCGTTTATCTCATTCTTTGTGCGAGTCTCACCATTTGCAATTGAAATGATGAGTTTGATTAGGTTCTCTGTGACTTTGCGCGGATCTTCTGTAAGCATTGCAGAAGCATCGAAGTCTATCCAGTCTTTCTTGTGTTCAGCGAGATTGTGGTTTGTAGCAATCTTCACTGTCGGAACAGGTGCTCCAAGTGGTGTTCCACGGCCTGTCGTGAAGAGAATCATATGTGCTCCAGCAGCGCTCTGAGCTGTTGTCGATACGATATCATTTCCTGGACCTGAGAGCAGGTTGAGTCCTGGTGTCTTTACTTTTGCACCATACTCAAGCACCGCAGTAACAGGAGCTCTACCGCCTTTCTGTACACAGCCAAGGCTCTTGTCCTCCAGCGTGGAGATGCCACCTGCTTTATTGCCTGGTGAAGGATTCTCGTAGACTACTTGGCCATGTGATGTGAAGTAGTGCTTGAAATCCTGGATGAGCTTTACAGTCTCGTTATACACATCCTCGTTGATTGCCCTGTTCATCAGCACTTGCTCTGCTCCGAACATCTCAGGTACTTCTGTGAGTATTCCTGTGCCACCCATAGCTGTAAGCTCATTGCAGAAACGTCCTACTAGAGGATTTGCAGTGATGCCGGAGAGTCCATCGGAACCACCACACTTAAAGCCGACAATCAGGCGGGACATCGGCACAGATTCTCTTCTGTCATTCTTCATGACAGCTGTGATTTCAGAGAGCAATCTTCTGCCATCTGCAACTTCATCTTCAGACTCCTGGCAGATGAGGAACCGTACTCTCTCTGTATCGACTTCACCGAGAAGCTCTTTGAAGGAATCCATCGTATTGTTCTCGCATCCGAGTCCGATTACAAGCACACCGCCTGCGTTTGGATGATGGACAAGATCCGCAAGAATTTTCCTTGTGTTCTCATGGTCTCCTCCGAGCTGAGAGCAACCGAATGGGTGAGTGTAAGCGTGTACGCCATCTTCTAGTCCCAAGTTTTCATTGCCCCAGGCTTCCAGCTGCATTGAGATCCTGTTGACGCAGCCTACGGTTGGAATGATCCACAGGCTATTGCGGATACCGATGTCTCCATTTTTCCTTACATAAGCATTGATAGCGGGAATATGATCCTTCCACCTAAGCTTATCAGCTTCAGCTTCTGCTATGGCTTCTTCCGCTGTTTTTCTGTCGTAGTGGTACTCTGCGTTTTCGTTCAGCAGCGTGTGGATGTTGAAAGCGTGCACATGGCAACCTTTCTTGATATCTTCCTTGGCAGCGCCGATAGGGTAGCCATATTTGATGACGCTTTCGTCTTTTTTGATATCGCAAAGGGCGACTTTATGTCCTGCTGGGATATCGCTGAAGACGGTGAATGTATCACCATCCACCGTCACTACATCCCCTTTGAGCAGAGGACTGATTGCTACAGCTACATTATCCCTGTTGTTTATCTTGATAATATTAGCAGCCATTTTCTCCTCAGATCTTCTCAATTGCTTTTGTCATGCCATCAGTCCAGATAGTCTCAAGGTATCCGCTGATCTTCTTCTCAAGTCCAGGAACAGCTGTAAGATCCTCTCCCCACCATGAGGTATCAGAGAGCACGCTCTTTGCAATAGCCTCAGCCTTTGCTTTTTTACTTGCATAGCTGGTTGAGTAAAGCTTCTGGAACTTATCGAGAACTTCAGGGCTATCCTGGATGAGATACTTCTCCCCATTCCTATTACCTTTGAGTGCTGTTCCCTCATATTCTGTACCTTCATAGAAGGAAATCAGGGCAGCAAGTGAGAATGAGAGTACGTCTGGAAGCTTTCCTTCTTTCTTGTAGTAACCAAGAAGGGAAGGCAGATCGCGTGTCTTGAACTTGGAAACGCTGTTGAGGGAAATAGATAGAAGAAGGTGCACGATATATGGATTTGCGAATCTTTCAAGAACATCTCCTGCATACTCTTCAAGCTGCTTCTTGTCTCCATCCATCGATGGGATTATTTCCTCAAAAAGGCCTTTCTTTGCCATCGGGAAGATCAGAGGGCTCTTGATACATTCTTCAACGGTATTGAGGCCTGTCTGATAAGCTGCCAGAACCATCATAGTATGGGTTCCGTTGAGGATGCGGACCTTTCTTGTACGATAGAAGGACATATCATCAGTCCAGATGACATTTACGCCAGCTTTCTCCGTAGGAAGCTCATCTTCATGTGTCTTGCCATGGCATTCGATGACCCAGAGAAGGAAGATCTCAGCGCTGTCCAGAAGATTATCCTGATACCCAAGCTCATTGCAGATTCTCTCCGCTTCTGCTCTCGGATAGCCTGGTACGATTCTGTCAACAAGGCTGTTGCAGAAATCACAAGCAGTATCCAGCCATGTGATGAAGCCTTCCTCAAGCTTCCACTCTGCAGCATATTGCTTGACGATTCTCTTGAGGTTATCTCCATTCTTGTCAATCAGCTCGCATGGAATTGCGATGATGCCTTTATCTGCAGCGCCGTTGAATGCTTTATATCTATGGTAAAGGAATGCACAGACTTTGCCAGGATAGGAGACTTGTGGCTTGTCATCAAGCTTGTCACCTTCATGGTATGCGATACCCGCTTCTGTCGTGTTGGAGATGATGAATCTCAGGTCCGGGTTCTCAGCCTGCTTCATATACTCATCATACTGTGTATATGGGTTGATACAGCCCTTTACGCTTGTGATTGTCCTGAACTCCTCCACAGGTTTGCCGTTCTGTACACCGCGAAGCACTGTAGTATAGATTCCGTTCTGGCTGTTGATCATTTCTCCCATGCCCACGTTCAGTGGCTGTACCATCATTACATCACCATTGAAATCACCTTTTTCATTGAGCAGATCTACAATCCAATCAACAAATGCGCGAAGGAAATTACCTTCTCCGAACTGGAGGATCTTTACGGGACGCTCCGGCTTGCGGACTGTTTCTTTGACGTTATTCATCACACACTCCTTATAAATGCATTCTTCTATGTGTTGCTGTCTCTGTTGGCAAGAATGGCCAGATGCCAAGCACTTATCTGTTCAAGAACAGAAAGTGTGGATGTTTTATCGTACCTTAGCGATTCAGTCCCTTCTTATCCGCGGAAAACGGAACACAGTTTCAGTTTATACGTTATTGATGATATGTCAAACATAAACGCTCTTTCCATGCCATTTCAGCAGGGTTTTCTCATTATTTTGTCTTATAAGACAAATGTTGAGGATGTGCAAATAGTCGTTTAGGCAATTTTGAATTACCTGAAAAATTGGATAGAAAAAGGAGATTGTTTCAGGAATGACCGCATGTTGTTTTCTCAACAAGCCGGTGAGCTCTGTGGATATTCTCGGCAAGAACTAAGGGCTGTGACGACTCAAGGAGTTTTTATAGAAGATGTGCATGTCGGGGCTTTTGTCAAATACGAAGAAGAAAATATGATACCGTGAAAAATATACTTTGAATAATTATCAGCCACTTGGATTAATCCCTTGTGGCTGAATCTTTTTGCTGTTTTATGCTCTAAAAATCCTGAAACTAAGGAACGGATGGCTCCGCTTATTTCCCAAAGCTTATTTTGAGAAAACAACAATCATCTTGTATCTTGAGAAGCACAGACAGCATCTTCCGACAACTGGTTCCATGGATTCGAATTTATATCCATCGGATTCCATTTTATTGATTACTTTTTCGACTTCGTTTGCACGGAGTGTACAAGTAAAGATTCCGGAATTTACTTCTTCAACCTTGTAATCCATATTTAACCTCCTTCGCTTGATTTTCTTTCGCCTTACTTGCAAGAACACGTGCCACAAGGCGCTGTTTCTGCAGTTCCAGGACAACAGAGCGGGAAGAGTAGAGCTTTCTCATTCTTTCATATTCATCATCAAAGCCGAATTCATGGCAGAGATCATGGATAATCAGGCGAAAACAAGGCTCACACATTTCATATTTGAAATACTCTTCATTGAAGCCTCTGGTTTTCAGGCGATAGTAACCGATTCTGTAGTATCTCCACTTTTCTCTTGATGTAAGTGCGTATTTAACAAAGAAGAAAAGCGAGACAATGAGTGAGGCTACAAAAATAAGCGACAAAAGCTCATGCCCAATGAGACAAAGGATTGTTATTAGGGCTATTGATACCAATATAGGTAAAAGCAATAAATACCCATACAAGAAGAATTTAAAGAAGAACTTTACAACAAATTTGCGGAACAGACAAACAGAGTCCTTTCCGCTGAAAACCTCACCCATGACAGTGAAATAATATAATTTATGTGGTACTATTGCAACAGGATTGGCCAATAATCCGGTCTGCGCGGATGGAACTAGCCTCTTGAGTGGCCTTCTCTCCACCATTCCTCTGGGGTTTAGACTTCAAAGCCATTTGAAAATGAGTAAAAACATCAAAAACAGGTTGTATTCATAATTGATTTCACATTTTCCAGAGATCTTCTAGTGTGCAGGATTAATGCCTCTCCGTAATTTCAGTGTTCTTGACAATGAAAGTTTTCTCATCATTTGTCTCATGAAACAAATGTTAAAGATGTGTAAACAGACGTGTATACAATTTTTTGGGTGTCTGAAAATTGTATAGAAAAAGATTCTGCTCTGGCATTCTCTTGATGATTCGAGCCCTCTAGAATTTCCTGCAGGAGAGTTTTCATGAAAAACTGAATCTTTTTGTTTTGTTGCTGAGCCTGTGCGTGGTAGCTCTCAGTGCTGCTGCATCCGGAGATCCTGCATACAATCCAGCAACAGAGCCTCGTCCGGAAGGAGCCGGGGTTTTCGCATATGTCCCTCGTGATGGTGTCCAGCATCCTGAAAGTGCAGTGGAATTCAACAATATTCCAGTTTACACAGAAGTGACATCCATCATCGGCGAGAAAGTCTACAAAGGCATCAATGTTGCAACTGGTGCATCTGTCACAAAAGAACAGCTTCTCAAAGAGGACGTGATGGTCGACATCACGGCATATGGTGCAGAGGCAGGCTATGATGCAGATGCTGTGAAGAATACAGACGCTATCAACAATGCTATCGCAGAACTTTCTGCAGCAGGTGGCGGAACAGTTGTTGTCCCGAATGGTATATGGAAAATGTATACCATTGTTCTTCAGAGCAATGTGAACATCTATCTCGAGCCAGAAGCCATCATTGTTGGTGCTCGCCCCGGTGTCGATGGCGGCAACTATCTGGAGCCTGAGGTGAACATCTACTTTGGTTTGCAGGACCATGGCCACTCATTCCTTCGTAACAGCATGGTATATGGCAAGGAAGTGGAAAATGTGATGATTTATGGTGATGGTATGATTTCAGGCAGCTATGTCGACCAGAGAGGCTATACATACTTCACAGTGTCCAGAAGGGATCCTGCAAGCCCTGAGATGAGAACAGAACCAGGATATGTTGGTGCTTGGTATAATCCTGACGACATCGATAGCCTCGATGACCAGGGTTATCATTTCTTCCTGTATGAACAGCCAATATGGAATAATGCATGCAAAGGCATTGCG
This sequence comes from Candidatus Ornithospirochaeta stercoripullorum, assembly GCA_017694595.1. Taxonomy (GTDB): domain Bacteria; phylum Spirochaetota; class Spirochaetia; order Sphaerochaetales; family Sphaerochaetaceae; genus Ornithospirochaeta; species Ornithospirochaeta stercoripullorum. The sequence continues at coordinate 14,045 of JADIMT010000003.1, forward strand.
TTCCTAGACAGCAAAAACATCGTATTTGCTGATTTCGACATGAGAGAGGCGGGCCATTTCGCAATCATCACGACTGGGTGCAGCAATGTGCTTTTCGAGAACATGGTCATTGATACGAATAGAGATGGCATGGATATCGATGGAACAAGCAACGTCACAGTACGGAACTGCTGGGTCAATGCTCCTCTCGATGATGCAATCTGTCTGAAATCTTCATTCGGTTCTGGCCGTCTTGATATCACACAGAACGTGCTTATCCACAACTGCGTTGTAAGCGGCTATGATGCAGGCTCTGTGCTTGAAGCGACTTTCTCTGAAAACAGGCTTGAGTCAGCAGCTGATGATATCAGAGGAACAAATGGCAGGCTTAAGCTTGGTACTGAGGCAACTGGCGGATTTGACAGAGTCACAATCGCCAATGTTCTCTTCTCTCACAGTGAAGGCATCAACTTGGAGTGCGTTGATTGCTCTAGCCTCACTAATATAATAGCAACTGATATCTACATGACGGATGTTGTTGATTCCCCTGTTTATATTCAGGTAGGGGACAGAGGCAGGTACCCTGTCACAGGTCATCACACAACAGAGGAAGTCTATCCTGAGAACAGCGTAAGAAAGGATAATTCTGAGTATGTGCTTCCGAATATTCCTGGAAAATACCATATATTCCCAGCTCAGCGCTATGCTCCGGCTACAAACTATGAGTGGATTACTATCGCTGATGGAAGTGAGTATAAGAGGCCTGTCGCATCTGATCCAATCTACATCAATATGACTAACATCTATACCGATCCTGATACAGGCAAGCACTATAGCTATAAGTGGGATGCTTCCAGGAATGTTTATACAGTGAACTGGGGTAATCAGCTCTCTGAGCAGGAGCTTTATGGCTATGGCAATGCACTTGGTGGGGATTTTGCAGTAGTCGAAGATGTTTATATCGGCAATCTTACAGCAGACGATGTCAATCCAAGATATCCAATCGAAGTTGTCGGACTGATGGATAGCAAAGTCCAGAATGTCACATTCGAGCATGTTGATGTCACTTATCGTGGTGGTCTTACACTCTCAGATGCTGCAGAGCAGAGGCAGATCAGAGGCAGATCAGAAGCACATGGACATTCACAGAAGATCATTCTCCGGTCTATTCACAGCAGTTTGGCTGGCTTTCCGCACAAGCAGGTCTTCTGCCTAGAATGACATGGGATGCAGAGAGTGGCAGCTGGGTCGAAAGCCCATATAATGTTCCAGAGCTTGTCAGGGATTACCCGGAGCCTGCACATTATGGCATCCTATGGTCTTTACGCACGTCATGTAGATGGCTTGAATCTTATTGATGTGAATCTTGGATACAGCTATCCAGATACAAGACCTGCTGTAGTTCTGGACGATGTTAGGAATGTTTCAATCGATGAAGATTCTTCATTCATGAGCGAAGAAGGAGTTTCTGATATCGTTCTTGTCACGCAGAATTTCAAGAGAAGAACGAATTATGAGTTTGTGCCTAATGAGCCATATATCTCTACAACAGTCACGGAAGCTTCCATCGCAGACAACCATGATGTGGAAAATGTCACGGTCAATGCACCAGAACCTGGTACTCCAGCAGATAGTCTTTACAGTTATCCGACTGACCCAATAACGGATCCAGAGTTCGTCGAAGCATATCTTGCAAAGGGCCGCGAAGTACCAAGGACTGTCTGGAGGCCGTTCTTTGCGCCTTTGAAGGACAAGAATGCTGCAGCCGGGGAGGATCTCAGCTTTGAAGTGAAGTACTTCAATCCAGCAGATGCTACAGGTACTGTATATCCAGTGGAGCTTACAGCAGCTATGCTTCCGGAAGGAGCTGTATTTGAAAACGGCATCTTCTCATGGAATATCCCAAAGGAGGCATGTGGAGTTTATAGCGCAGTCTTCACGTTCTCTGATGGTCTTAGCACTGTTGATAAGACAGTTACTATCACCGTAGAGTAAAAGATGCTCTGATTATCAGCCCTGCAATGTTTGACGACATTCAGGGTTTTTTTCGTCCTGAGAGATTAAATGCCTGATTCACGTGGCCGGAATTGCCTCCTGTATTTTCATGACAAGGAAAAACGCTTCAAGCGTATATGAAATATATGGAGAAGCCAAGGAGACAATATGGCAGAGACAAAATTAGGGAAGGTTGAGCTCTCATTCTATCCTGAAGAGATTTCAAAAGAACTTATTTTAGATTCTTTCAGGGCCTATGCCGCAACAAAGATAGAGAAGAAGGATTATTTCTTCGTATACCATCCGCTATTCATAGAAGATGATGGAATTTCTTTTTCGCTATGCAATGGTGGCGATGTTCTTTTGATGAGGAATACAAGTATCCTCGCAAGTTTCCAGGAGGAATATGGCTTTGGGAAGAAAAAGATGGTTTCATTGGTTCATAGCTGGCTTGAAGAGATTGAAGGAGAAGATTTCATATTGCAATTCCTTATTCCTTGCACAGATGAAGCCGGTAGTCTTGGTTTTGTTGTTGCGGTAGATTTGACGGATGGTAAGGATGAGATTGCGGGCTATCTGGAGCTTTTTGAAGAAGTTCTTAGACTTTTTGCCAGCACGTTTGACAGCTGGTTGCAGGATGGAGGCTATCTGACGCTTTGACGAGCGTTGCGATTTGTTGTTGTTTCTCTGTATTACTTTTTTATATTTTCATGCACAATATAAAATTAAATTGCTTAAATATAAATAACCGAACTGAAACTCTGTTTGACAGCTCACTGTAGTACAGTTAGAATTACGCTATAACTTCCTAAAAGGAGATTCTCAGATGAAGAAAACTCTTGCTGTTCTGCTTATGGCAGTCCTCGCTTTGTCTGTTTTTGCATCAGGTGCTGGTGAAAGCGCAACAGATGGACAGCTCATGCTTGGAATGGTCACCGATTCAGGAACCATAGATGATCGCTCATTCAATCAGGGTACATATGAAGGCGTGAAGAAAGCTGCTGATGAGCTTGGTCTTCAGTGTGTATATCTCAGACCTTCCGGAACAACAACAACGGATTATCTGACAGCTATTTCCGATCTCTATGACAATGGCTATAGATTCATCGCATGTCCTGGTTACCTCTTTGCTGAAGCAGTCTCCCAGGCTCAGGAGATGTATCCGGATTTGATGATCATCATCATTGACGATGCACTTGCTGCTGGAATCGGACAGAATACAGTAGCTATCACATTCAAAGAAGAAGAGTCAGGATTTATGGCTGGTGTTGCAGCAGCACTTAAAGTCCAGACAGGCGATGCGGGCTTTGTCGGTGGTCTTGAAATTCCAGCTGTACAGAAGTTCAACTGGGGTTTCCAGCAGGGAATCGCATATGCGAACGAGAATTTCGGTACATCCATCACAATGGATCCTTCCAACTTCGTTTACCAGGGTTCCTTTGCAGATCTCGCAGGTGGACAGCAGCTTGCTGTTGCTATGTATGACAAAGGCGTTGATGTCATCTTTGCCGCTGCTGGCGGTACAGGTGTTGGTGTTATCAACGAAGCAAAGAATCGCCGTCTTGCCGGTGAGGATGTCTGGGTTGTTGGTGTTGACGTAGATCAGTACTCAGTTGGCGATATGGGAAATGGTGAATCTTGTATTCTCACATCAGCTATGAAGGATGTGACAGGTGTTGCATATGATCAGGCAATGGCTGCTGCTACAGGAACTTTCGAAGGCGGCCAGCACCTTGTGCTTGGTGTTGCTGATGATAGAGCAGGCATTCCTGCAACGAATCCAAACCTCACTCCTGAGATTGAGGAGACAGTTGCTTCCGTTGCCCAGCTGATTAAAGATGGTGCAATTGTTGTACAGGATACAGCTGATGGTCTCATCCCCTGAGGCTTAAGAATTGCTTGTGGGGCCGCCTTGGAATATTGGGCGGCCTTATTTACCTAATGGGAGATTGCATTGAGCTATGTAATTGAAATGCTTGGAATCCGAAAGGAATTTCCCGGAATCGTGGCAAACGACGATATCACACTGCAGGTTGAAGAAGGCGAGATCCATGCCGTATTAGGCGAGAATGGCGCTGGCAAATCAACGCTGATGAGTATTCTTTTCGGCCTCTATCATGCAGACAAGGGAATTATTAAAGTCCGTGGCAGGGAAGTGAATATCAAGAGCCCAAATGATGCATTCGATTTGGGTATTGGAATGGTTCATCAGCATTTTCAGCTTGTCCATAACTTCACAGTAGCTGAGAACATCATCATGGGAAAGGAAGGGGGCTTCGTTTATGATATAAAGAAAGCCTCGAGGAAGATAAAGGAGATTTCTGAGCGCTATGGGCTTGCGATTGAACCCGATATGGTGATTGAGAACATCTCTGTGGGAATGCAGCAGCGTGTAGAGATCCTGAAGATGCTCTATCGTGATGCTGATATCCTCATATTCGATGAACCAACTGCTGTCCTGACTCCGCAAGAAATCGATGAGCTGATGCAAATCATGCGTTCTCTGGTTGCTGAGGGAAAATCCATCATCCTCATCACTCATAAGCTTGATGAGATCAAAGCGGTTGCGAACCGTTGTACAATCATCAGAAGAGGCAAGCTGATAGATGTCGTCGATGTAGCATCTACATCAGTCGCTGAGATGGCAGCTGCGATGGTCGGTAGGCCGGTTTCGTTCAAAGTCGATAAAAAGCCGGCAAAAATAGGCAAGCCCGTACTTGAGATCAAAAATCTCTCTGTGATGAACAGCAAGAAGGTTTTGGGAGTTAAGAATTTCTCCTTGACAGTCCGAGGTGGCGAGATAGTTGGCATAGCTGGAGTTGATGGCAATGGGCAGACTGAGCTTATCGAAGCTGTTACGGGGCTTAGGAAATGCGAAAGTGGGAGCATCCTTTTCAACGGAAAGGAGATTACGGATGCAGACATCGCAACGCGTAATGAGATGGGAATGGGGCATATCCCTGAAGACAGGCAGAAACGTGGCTTGATCCTCAAGGAGTCTCTGGCAGCCAATATGGTTATCAAGAAGTTTGCGAAAGCGCCATTCTCTCATCATTGTATCCTTGATTATCCGGAAATCAGGGAGTATTCGGCCCGCATCATAGACAAATTCGATGTTAGAAGTGGTGAAGGCGTCGATTCGTTGGCTGGTAAGCTTTCAGGAGGTAACCAGCAGAAAGCTATCATCGGAAGAGAGATTACTGCGGACCCTGATTTGCTTATTGCTGTGCAGCCTACCCGTGGTTTGGATGTTGGTGCAATTGAGTTCATTCATAAGCAGCTTGTTGAAGAACGCGATAAAGGCAAAGCTGTGCTTCTGATATCATTCGAGCTCGATGAGATTTTCAATCTGTCCGATCGTATCGCTGTTGTTTCCGGAGGAGAGCTTATAGATATCGTTGAAACATCATCTACAGACGAACATGAAGTCGGCTTGATGATGGCTGGCATCAGGAGAGGATAGGATGAATAGGACAAAGATTGCAAAACCTCTTGAAGCAAGAAAAGCCTCACCATTGGTGGTTTCTCTCTCAGCAGTCCTGCTGGGAATCGTTGCAGGCTGTATCTTTATTCTTTGCATTGGCAAAAATCCTTTCGCCGGTTTTGAAAGGATTCTCTTTGGAGCTCTTTCCAATACAAGGCGCATCGGCAATACGCTGAGCATGTCCACACAGCTTATTCTGATTGGGCTTTCAGTTGCATTCGCATTCAAGACTGGTCTTTTCAATATTGGAGCATCGGGGCAGATGCTGATGGGTGGAATAACTGGTTCAATTCTGGCTTATTATCTGCCGCTGGATATGCCGAGGATCATCTATCTTCCGATAATAATCATTGCATCAATGCTCGTAGGGTCCCTTTGGGGATTCATTTCAGGGTTCTTGAAAGCTAAGTTCAATGTCCATGAAGTTGTTTCAACTATCATGCTCAACTGGATAGCTTACTGGATTTGCTATGATTTCATTCCACGTTTCATTATCGATCCTACAATCTCAGTGAAATCAAAGCCAATAGAGACTGTGCATACATTGCGCGCCGATTGGCTTACGGATCTCACAGGTTTCTCAACACTGAATTATGGTTTCTTTGTCGCTATCATAATGTGCTTTGTAGTCTGGTTCATTTTGCAGAAGACAACGTTGGGCTTCAACCTTAAAGCTGTTGGTTCAAACAGATTCTGTGCAGAGTATGCAGGTATAAAAGTAAATAGATCCATCATGATCTCCATGGCTATCGCAGGAGCGCTTGCAAGTCTTGCTGGACTGACGTACTACTGCGGTTACTCGAATATCATGGAGATGGGGAAGATGCCGAATGAAGGTTATGATGGCATCGCTGTTGCGCTTCTTGGCAATTGTTCTCCAGTCGGGATATTCTTCTCAGCGATATTCTTTGGAATACTGAAGATGGGAAGGGGTTCATTGGCTGCAACTGGTATTCCTACAGAGATTGCAGACACGATCATAGCGACGATTATTTACTTCACAGCCACTAATGTAATCCTTGCTTCGTTCTGGAATTCTATTTTCCATCGCAGTTTCACGGGAAAAGAGGAAGCTGTCATAGCGTATCTGAAAGCTAAGAACGACACTACACCAATTGAAAAGCTCTCGAAAGAACAATTCAAAGCGTATGCTAAAGAAGGCAAAGCACTTTTGAAAAATGCAAAGAAGGAGGTAGAGTAATGGAATTCTGGAATGTAGTCACAAGTATAATACCATCAGCAATTGCATATACTGTACCTATCCTCATGGGAGCTCTGGGAGGGCTGTATTCGGAGAGATCCGGCGTCACTAACCTCTGTATAGAAGGCTTGATGCTTTTCGGAGTCTTTTCCGCTGCTGCGACTATTGTCAAACTGCAGGCTATTCCAGGTTTTAGCTTTACGCTTGCTATCGTGATAGGCATTGCAGTCGCAATGGTAGCCTCGATGCTGCTGTCGCTTCTTCATGCATTTGCTGCTATCAATCTGAAAGCTAATCAGGTTATATCTGGAACAGCCATCAATATGCTTTCAACAGCTGTCTCGCTCTTTTTGGCTCAGACAATCACTGGAAGCGGTAATATTACGATTGTTCGCGCAATTGTACGCCAGAACGTTCCAGTTCTTTCCAGGATACCTGTCATTGGCACGCTTTTCTTCTCGAGCACATACTGGACAACATGGATTTGTCTTCTTCTTTGGGCTTTGTCTTGGTTCTTGCTTTATAAGACATCGTTTGGTCTACGCCTCCGCGCTTGCGGCGAGCACCCGTCTGCAGTAGCGTCTGCTGGCGTCAATGTGCATAAGATGCGATATATCGGAGTTATGGCTTCAGGCTTGCTTTCGGGTTTGGGTGGAGCGTGCATACTTGTCACTTATGCTGGTGAGTATAATGCAGGAAGTGGTATCAACGGACTTGGATTCTTGGCAATCGCTGCATTGATATTCGGACAGTGGAAGCCTCTGGGAATACTTGGCTCCACGTTCTTCTTCGGCCTTTGCATGACGATTGCCAACATGGGGAAGGTCTTCCCGATTTTCCAGAGTATACCAACAGGTTATCTGGGCATGTTCCCTTATGTTGCAACACTTATCGCTCTTATATTCTCCAGTCGCAGGAGTTCAGCTCCGCTTGCAACGGGAGAACCATTCTAGGAGAAGAATATGGAATTAATGGAGAAGCTTAACGCATCGCGCGATTATATCGCATCAAAACTCGACGGAAGGAAGCCTGTAATCGGGTTGATTCTTGGCTCAGGCTTGGGGGATCTGGCAGATGAGCTGCATGATGCAGTCATCATTGATTATCATGATATCCCGTATTTCCCTGTATCAACAGTTGAAGGGCACAAGGGCAGGCTTGTTATAGGGGAGCTGGAAGGAAAGACAGTTCTCTGCATGCAGGGACGTTTCCATTACTATGAAGGCTATTCGATGGATGAGGTGGTCTATCCTGTTCGTACGATGAAGATGCTTGGCATCAACGGCCTTTTCCTTACAAATGCGGCAGGTTGCGTGAATACAGAGTGGAAGCCGGGGGATCTGATGCTCATCTCGGATCATATAAAGCTCATCGCGGACAATCCTCTGCGTGGAAAGAATCCTGATGAGCTTGGGCTGCGCTTCTTTGATATGACCCAGGCTTATGACAAAGACCTTCTTGCAATGGCGGAGAAGGCTGCGTGCGATATCGGCATCGCAGTCAGGAAAGGTATCTACATGCTCTTTACCGGCCCATCTTTTGAAACACCTGCTGAAGTACGCTTCGCACGTCTTGCAGGTGCAGATGCGGTCGGCATGTCGACAGTACCAGAGGCGATTGCGGCTTCGCATATGAGAATGCATACAGTCGGAATCAGCTGCATGACAAATATGGCGGCAGGAATACTTGATCAGCCTCTCAATCATGTGGAAGTACTAGAGACCGGAGAGAGGGTGAAGAAGACATTCTCGGCTCTTGTCAAGGAGATTGTGAAGCGCTGGCCTCAGGATAAGCTCTGAGGGAAGAGAAACTGAATATTTCATAATTAACCGTCTCAGAATCTGAGACACCTCAAAGATAAGATTATCTCAGTTTTGGTTCTGTGCCAAAACTGGGAGGTATTGTAATCTTCATCGGTATCCAAGAGAATTTACTTAGCATTGAAAAATGATTTCTTGTCATCAGCAAAAGAAAGGAGAATAGTGATGGCTGAAGATGTAGCTTCGGATGTTATTGAGCGCCTTGGACTTGAACCATTGGAGGGAGAAGGTGGTTATTTTCGATTTCTTGGCAAGTTTGGTGATGGAGCCGGTTCTATCTACTACTTGATCACAAAAGATTCTTTTTCCTCTCTTCATCTTCTGGATGATGATGAGCTCTGGTTCTTCCTCGAAGGTGGAGAAGCTGAGCAGATCATATTCGATGGCGAGAAGAAGGAGAGGAGGATTCTCTCCCCTTCGTCCCGTGTATCATTTGTTCCTGCAGGTATGTGGCAAGAGACAAAACTGCTTTCAGGAAACTATGCACTTTTCTCGACAGTGATGAGCCCAGCTTATAGTGACGAGATATACCATTCGCCAGATTCTGCTGTGCTTAAAGCTTTTGAGGATGTTAAAATCTAAAGTGAATATTGTGTAAAATCTAAAGTGGATGTTGTTTAAAATCTAAAGTGGCAGTATTCAAAAATCTAAAGTGCAGATATTATTAAGACATGGCTGAGAAAAAATATCTGATAAAGCGGACGCTTGAGAAGAACATCGCAGAATTGAGTGGCGAGTTCCGTTCATTGCTCCTCACTGGCTCACGGCAAGTGGGGAAATCTACGCTTCTGGGGCATCTTGCTGAATCGGAACGTGAGATTGTTAATTTCGATGATGATGTCTTGCGTGAGGAGGCTACAGAGGATCCCTCTCTTTTCTTTTTTAATCATAAACCACCGTTGTTGCTTGATGAAGTTCATCGTGTTCCTGATATTTTCCTTGCTATAAAAAAGATCATAGATGAGGATGGACGGAAGAATCTCTTCTGGCTGACAGGAAGCCAGAAACTGAAGTTGATGAAGAATGCAGGTGATTCCCTTGCTGGCAGGGTGTTGGTTGCAGAGATGTATGGTCTTTCAATTTCTGAGAAACAAGGTATTCCTGACAGGAAACCATTTATTCCCTGTTTTTCTGAACCCAAGAAATCACCATTGGCGCCTGATGATGTTCTTTCAACCGTTTTCACTGGTTCGTATCCAGAAGTTCAGGATATGACAGAGCGAGTAAGGACGGCTTGGTTCGAATCATATATAAACACATATTTTGAGAATGACATTTCTGAGTTTATTAAGCCATCGAATTTCGCTATTTTCAGAAATTTTCTAGCTATCATTGCTCTACGGACTGGGGAAGAACTGAATTATGCAGATATTGCTTCTTCTGTAGGAGTTTCTGCTGTGACAGTCCAGTATTGGATATCAGTGCTTGAAGCTTTCGGCATTCTGTATATACTTCAGCCTTATTATACGAATAAGCTCAAAAGGCTTGTTAAGAGAGGCAAGCTCTATTTCATGGATACAGGGCTATGTGCATATCTTTGTGGACTGAATACATATGATGATTTCCGTTCGAGCAAGTTGGCTGGCCATCTGATTGAGACGTTCGTCGTTACAGAGATAATAAAGAGCTACTCGAATAATCTTGTGCATCGTGGATTGTATTTTTACCGTGATTACAGCGGATGTGAGATAGGTTTGCTGATAGAAGAAAACGGAAAGCTGTATCCAGTTGAAATAAAAATGGCAATGACGCCCAAAAAAGAGATGGTTAAACATTTCAAGATTATTCCTCCAGAGGAGAGAGGAATTGGTGCTCTTGTGAGTTTGTATCCTAAAAAAGAACTTATAGAGAGGGATGTTGTCCTGGTTCCAATCTCAGAAATATGATAATTTTCACCTTCTTCACAAAAGCGGAGCATTTCATGATAATGTAGCTGATTATGAAGATCCTCTGCATATCGGATACGACAGACACATTGATTTATTCCTCTGTTGCTCCAGAGCTGTACAGGGATGTTGATTTTGTTATCTCTGCAGGTGATCTTCCATTGCGCTATTACGACTATATACAGACGATGCTCCGGAAGGATGTATGGTATGTCTATGGTAATCATAATCTTGAGGAATTCGGACGCATGATGCGCCGCTCGTCTGATAACAGTGGATTTTCATCTTTCTCTCCTCGTGGCTCACTGCCATCATTTGGTGGTTTCTTCGTCGATGGCAAGTGCATTTACGACAAGCAGCATGATTTGATTATAATGGGGCTTGGTGGTTCAATGCTCTACAACTATGGAGAGAGCCAGTACACGGAGCGTCAGATGCAGAGACGAATCAATAAGCTTGTTCCTCGTCTCATGTATAACAAAAAACGCTATGGGCGTGCTGTTGATATCCTCATCACTCATGCACCTCCTTTTGGCATGGGCGATGGAGAGGATCTCTGTCATAAAGGTTTTGAATGCTTCTTGCAGTTCATGGAAAAATACAAGCCTAAATATCTTCTGCATGGACATGTCCATCTTGATGATATCAATGCGCCACGTATTTCCGAGTTCTGCGATACGAAAGTCATCAATATCTACAAGAATTACATCCTTGAGGATGATACGCTGGGGAAGAGCTATGGCAATTGACTCAACCGCTTTGGAAGATTTCTCACGGGCTAAGCGCAAAGCAAAATTTCAGAGTATTCTTTCAGCTTTGACATGGAAGAACAATGATCTGCTCTCTTTGTATGAAGTCACGTCAATCATCAAGCCGAAGTCAGAGACTTATATGGGCATGCGCACGATTCCTGTGAATAAGATCATAGGTTCAGAGGGGCGGTATCATGATTTTTCATCTGCCTTTTTCCCAAAACGTGAACAGCTCAGGAATCGCTGGTGCAGTATTGATTCAGCAGTGATTAATGATGTCATACTGCCTCCTATCTCTGTATATAGCTTGGGTGGTTATTACTTCGTCCGGGATGGAAATCACAGAGTATCTGTCGCGAAGGCGCAAGGCGTTGAGTTTATCGATGCTGAGGTTGTTGAGCTTGATACAGAGATTCCTCTCTATCCTGGCATGTCGATGAAAGAGCTGAAGGATAAGGTTGTGGATTATGAGCGTAATATGTTCATTGCCCAGTATAAGCCTTCCTATCTGCCGATGGGCGATATAGTCTTCACATCTCCAGGCTCATACCCGGAGATGGTCAATCATATACTTGTCCATAAGTATTATATAAACCAGAATATCGATTACGAGATCTCTTTCGAAGATGCTGCTAAGAGCTGGTATGAGAATGTCTATTCTCCAATCGTAAAAGAAATCAGGGCAGAGCATTTGCTGGCAGCATTTCCCGGTCAGACTGAAGGGGACATGTACATGTGGCTTGTCAGACGTTGGGATGAATATAAAAGAGAGAATAAGAATATCAGCGCTGCAGAAGCTGTCAGAAGGGCAGGAAAAGAGCGGGGGAAGGATGTCTTCCACCGCCTTGAACGCTACATGGCTTATTATCTGAAGAAATTATCAAAGTCCTAAATCTGGAAGAGAGGCCATCTCCGCTAGTTTCTCCGCTACAGTATCGATCATTTCAGATGGACGCTGTGGCATTATCTCGCTCTCAAGATGGATGTAAGGTTCAAATGGTACAGGGTATAGTTGCATCATCTCTGCCCATCTATAGAGTCCTGAGACAGCTCTGCGTCCATCGTTCTCGTCGATAGTTGTAGATGCGTATGCATAGAACTTTTTGCCGGCAAGCGACGATTTAAGGAACTGGTTCCATGTGGAATCGAGGAATGCTTTCATCTCGGCTGTTGGCATGCCAAAGCGGGATGGTGTTCCCAAAATAATCAGATCCGCAGAGGCAAGCTTCTCTGGAGTTGCTTCCGGCAATGCTGTTATTTCCTCGTAATATTCAATCGCTTCTGTCTTCTCGTTTGCCGCGAGATGCAAATCAGGATCGGATACACAGTAGATCCGTGCATCCATACCCCGTTCTTTCAATTTCTCGGCAAAAGTGTCTGCTATCAGATAAAGGTTTCCCGAAATGGAGTGGATTATGATATTGGCACGCATAGTGTCCTCCTCCTTTGATTATACTCCATCTCCAGAATAATCGGGGAAAAGCTTATTTGCGACTGGCACTTCCCAGCGTCATCGTCCCGCTCTGGCTCTCTGTGCTGATGCTCTTGTGGAAGAATGCTGGCATCGTAGCCACCAGGCCTTCTGTTGTATATACAGCATCCGTTGGTTTCAATGGCAGCTTCACTTCTTTGCCTGTAGCCGCTGAGAGATAGAATGCATCTATGAACTCTGTAGCTCTTCTTCCATCTTCAGCTGTGGCATCGGGCTCTTCGCCATTCTCGATTGCATCGATAAAACGTGAGATGGCGGAATCATGGCCTTCCTTCTCTTCTGCTGGAATTGAGGAGAAGATTCTCATCAGTTCTTCCTCCCTTTCCCTGTCTTCTTCAGGATAGCCATTCGGCTGAGGTTTTTTGACGCTTACTTTCCACTCAGGAAGCGTGAATGCAGCTTTTTCACATTGGAATCTGAAGCCCTGGAACTCATCCATATCGCAAAGCGAGGATGTGAACGTGCCTAGCGCTGATGGGAAACGCATTACTGCCATACCCATATCCTCTGTCTCGCTGTTCGTGTGCTTCTTGTTATCCATGATTGCGTAGATGGAAGTCGGAAGTGAACCCATCAGCCAGAGAAGCATATCAACCTGGTGTACACCCTGGCTTGTTAAGCAGCCACCGCCTTCGCTTCTCCAAGTGCCTCTCCAGTATAGATTGTGATAGTTCACGCCTCTGAACCAGTGGGATGTGACATCTACAGAGAGGATCTTGCCGAAGCAACCGTCTTCAAGCATCTTCTTAGCTCTCTGGATGGATGTGTAGTATCTGTTCTGGAAGATGATACCAAGTTTCTTTCCGCTCTCATCACGAGATTGTATCATCTTGTCTTCTTCATCCAGAGAGAGTGCCATCGGCTTTTCGAGGAGGACATGCTTTCCGCTTCTGAGAAATGCTGAGGCTGTCTCTTCATGAAGTTCCGGAGGAAGCGCGATGGAGACAATATCTATATCATCACGATCAAGGAGTGTGTGCCAGTCATCCGTAATCGTGATATCCTCTCCATCTTTTCCAAGCGTTGCTGCAAGCTCTGTGCACTTTGAAGGTGTGCGGGAACAGAGTGCTTTGATCCTGCATCGTCCATCATTGATGAAGGCGTTGAAATGTACCTTCCCGATTCCTCCTGTTCCTATGATTGCAATATTATGCATTTTTTCCTCCATCAGCAGAATGCTGTATAGATGCCGTCTGCTTCGGCGACATGTACTTTTCTTGAGTAAAGGTCTGAGAGTATATCCTCCCTCAGCGTCTCTTCTTTATTGCCTTCCATGACAATCTTTCCATCTTTCATCAGAACGATTCTGTCTATTGCAGGAATGATTTCTGAAAGCTCATGAGTCACCATGACTATCGTTCTGTTTTCAGTCGCGTAGTTCGATATCGTTGTTCTCAAATCTGCCCTGGAAGGGAAGTCCAAGCCAGCAGTCGCTTCATCAAGAAGCAGTATTGATGGCTCTGTTATCGCGGCTCTTGCAAGAAGAACTCTCCTCATCTCTCCTGTGGAGAGTGTGTTCATTGTTCTATCTTTCTTTCCAAGCATGGAGACTTTCTCCAGTTCCCTGTCAGCTTTTTCCCAGTCCTGTGGATCGATTTCGTGGTGAAAGTCAAATCCGAGAGACGCATGAAGGCCTGAGGCGACAATCTCACGAGCTGTGTATGTTGTCCTGAAGAATTCATCTTGGCTCGGCGAGACATGCCCGATTTTCACTCTCAGCTCCGAGACTATCCATCTCTCTTCGCCGAATAGCGATGATTTGTATCTCTCTGTCGCCAATGGATAGACTCTTCTGTCTATCACATCGACAAGTGTTGATTTACCAGCTCCATTTGGGCCTATTATTGCAATTCTCTCTCCGATTTCTGCTTTGATGGAGACATCGGAAAGGATGTATTTGCCGTCTCTTCTGACATCTGCGTGCTCTATCCTGAAAGCTTCCATGTCATGATGATAATCTAATCGATTTTTATATTCTACGTGCCACGTGAATTATCTGTTAATGCTTTGTTAAAAATTTACTGAAATTTACTAAAGCTGTTGACTATAGCAATCATCCATAGTCTAATGGAACCGGAGGCAGGATGGCTGGAATAAAGAACATTGCAGAGAAATGCTCTGTAAGTGAGTCGACAGTGTCGAGGATTCTTAACAATGATCCGACTCTTTCAGTTTCCGAAGCAGTACGCACAAGCGTTGAGAATGAAGCGAGAAGGCTGGGATACAAAACACCCAGGCAGAGAAAGGCTCAGTCTATGCGTGTCTCTCTTGTGCTTTCTCCTGTTGATAAACCTGGTTTTGAGGAGCGTCTTCTGGAGTATCTTCAGCCGATTGCATCTGAATCGGGTTTCACGCTATCGCTTTCTGCGGGAGCGGAATGTGCTCCGGCTTTGATAGCGCTTGGCGAGTTCACCAAAGAGGAGATTGCTTATTTTAAAAGTACTGCCAATGAGCTTCTTTTCATCAATAACCTCGGGCTTGAATATGCTTACGATTCAATCATGATTGACTACAACAATGCAGAGAAGCAAGTGTTGGATTATTTCCTTGATAAAGGCATCAAAAAGATTGGATACGTAGGCGGAATCTTTCATCGCACATCATCTGTAATCGGGATGAAACGCATGAAAGAATTCAATAGACTTCTTGCAGATAATAACCTCCTGAATGATAAATGGTTTGTTTCGGGAACAATGGATAGGGATTCAGGCTATCATATGGTAATGAATATGGAGAATCTTCCCGATGGTATATTCATCTCCGATCCAGAGACAGCGGAAGGTGTTTTCAAAGCCTTGAAGGAGAGGCGCGCATCTGTTGAGACTGTCACATACAACAATTTCTTTCCTGGTGCAGTCAGACAAGGCATGGAGCTCAGAATCTTCACTCCCGATGTCTGGCGTACAGCATTCAGGCTTTTGACAGAGAAAGTGAAAGGCGAGAGAGAACAGAATCTCAGTGTATTCTGTCCTGCCTGCCTTTACTCAAATACAGCTTCATAGAAGTAAGGAGATCCAAATGAAGAAGGCTTTACTGGTCTTTGCTGTGGCGCTTATGTCGCTCAGCCTGTTTGCACAGGGCAGCCAAGAGGCTGCTGTGTCGGAGTCAGGGAACATAATTGTCCCCGAACTCAGAATCATGTATGTTCCTTCCCGCGAGCCAAGCGAGATCATTATGGTCACGGAGCCATTGAAGAACCTCCTGACAGAGGAACTTGCAACTCTGGGATATGATGTTGAGAATGTCAGCATCTCTGTAGGCACGAACTATGAAGCAGTCGGTATTGCACTCTCTGCTGGTACTGCGGACATTGCAGTTGGTATGCCTGCTAATACTTACATTCTTTACGAAGATGGCTGCGACGTCATTCTTACAGCAACACGTGATGGACTTTCTGTAGATAGCGACGACCCAAGAGATTGGAACAACAATGAGCCTATCACAGCTAGCACAGAGCAGGCTGTAGGTTATCGTGCTCTCATCATTGCAGGTCCTTCCGCAAAGGGACAGGAACTCGCAGCTAAAGTCAACTCAGGCGAAGCGCTTACATGGGATGACCTCAACTCAGCAAACTGGGCTGTAATGAGCTCAACAAGTTCCGCTGGGTATGTCTATCCTACAATCTGGCTTATGAACAACTACGATGGAAAGACAATCGGAGATTTGCAGCATACAGTTCAGGTTGATTCCTATCCTTCAGCTTTCGCGCGCCTGGCATCCGGACAGGTTGATGTGCTTTGCACATTCGCAGATGCAAGAAGAGACTATGAAGATGACTGGACATCCACATTCGGACGTTCTGCTGATATCTGGAGCGAGACCGATCTTATTGGTGTAACTCCGATGATCTACAACGATACAGTCTGTGTTTCCAAGACAAGCAAGACAATCACACCGGAGTTTGTAGAAGCACTTCAGACAGCTTTCATGAACCTCAACAAGACAGAAGAGGGCAAGGCTGTTATTGCAATCTACAGCCACACTGGTTACCTGCCGGCAGTCTCCTCTGATTATGACAATGAGAGAATCGCTCAGGAAATCATGAGGAATTCTGGCGTATAAGAAAACAGCAGGAGAGGGGTAACCCTCTCCTCTTTGGTGGTAGATGATGATAATTTTCAAAGATGTGACGAAGGTATATCCCAATGGGACTGTAGGACTCAAAGATGTGAATCTTACGATAGATGATGGCGAGTTCGTCGCTGTTATCGGACTATCAGGAGCAGGGAAATCGACTCTTATCAGGGCGATAAACAGGATGCATCCCATCTCTTCCGGCACGCTTACAGTGGATGGAACTGATGTCAGCAGGCTTACTGGAAAAAGCTTGAGGCAGCTGAGAAGGAAGATTGGCATGATTTTCCAGTCCTTCAATCTAGTCACACGCACGACAGTAATCAGGAATGTGCTTACTGCTTTTGTCCCGGAGCTTCCGCTATGGCGGCGCGTTCTTGGTATATTCCCGAAGAGTATGAGGCTTAAGGCGCTTGAGGCGCTGGATAAAGTTGGCATCCTGGAGAAAGCTTACACAAGAGTGGATCAGCTTTCAGGTGGTCAGCAGCAGAGAGTAGCACTGGCACGCACTCTGGCCCAGAATCCATCGATAATACTGGCAGATGAGCCTGTTGCAGCGCTCGATCCAGTTACTGCCAAGATAGTTATGGATGACTTCAGGAATATCAACAAGAATATGGGAATAACAGTTCTGATTAACATCCATCACGTAGAACTGGCCTTGGAATACTGCGATAGAGTCGTTGGTGTACGTTCCGGGCAGATTGTGTTTGACGGACCATCTTCAGCTGTCGACAAAACTGTTCTTGCCTCTATTTATGGAGATGAGAATGATGAAGAAATCTGAAAGCATCAAACTGTACGATCGGATTTTCAAACCCCGTAAATTTACGCTCAGTAATGGAAAAGTGATAAACGAGAAGCGCTCAAGACTGCCGTTGGTGCTTATTTTGCTAGTTGTTGCAGTCATCATCTCAGGAGAGATTACAGGCTTCAGCATCACGACGCTTTTAGGCAGAATAAACTACTTCTTCGTCATGCTTTTCGATATGTTCCCTCCTGACTGGGCATATATGAAGGATGTCTGGACACCACTTTGGGACACTATAAAGATGAGTCTTCTAGGTTCTGCTGCAGGTGCTCTTCTCTGTATTCCTGTCGCAGTGCTAGCAAGCAGCAACCTGATTGCAAGCAAAGCTGTTACAGCGTTCTTCAAGTTCTTCTTCTCCGTTGTCAGGACATTGCCAACACTCGTTGTGGCGCTAATTGCGACATATGTGTTCGGGCTAGGAACTTTTGCCGGTACAGTAGCTATTGCTGTATTCACATTTGCTTATTGCGGCAAGATTCTTTACGAGCAGATAGAAACTGTTGACATGGGAGCTCATGAAGCGCTGGAAGCGTTAGGCATGGGACGTCTTTCCGCTATCCGCTACTCAGTCTGGCCGCAGGTTTTGCCGTCATTTCTCTCTACAGTGCTCTTCTGTTTCGAAGGCAATGTCAGGTACGCTTCTATTCTCGGTTATGTAGGAGCAGGAGGCCTTGGTCTTATTCTCAACGAGAAGATAGGATGGAGAGAGTATCCAAGAGTTGGCATGATACTTATCGCGCTCTTTGTCGCAGTTGTCGCAATCGAATCTCTTAGTTCATGGCTGAGAAGCAAGCTTACGTAGGGGAGGAGAAGATGAATGAGATGAAACTGACACCTGCAGAGATGCTCTCCAGAGAACCTAAGAAGTGGATAGCGACACTCTTTATTGCTTTGATAACCGTAATGCTTCTGGCCTGGTCGGGCAGCGCGCTTGAATCGAATTCTACAGGAGGTTCTGGATTATCTGTTGCTAAAGGAATCTTCCTTGGCATCCTCCATCCAACAACCTCAATGCTCTTTACGCTGGGTACGAATGGCGTGCCATATCTTCTGCTGGAGACAATGTGTATAGCATTCCTTGGTACGCTTGTAGGCGCTGTTATATCCATACCGTTAGCGTTCTTTGGTGCTGGTAATATCGTTCCAAAGCCTGTTGCTGTCATTTTCCGTGTGATTGTCATGGCTATCAGGACAATACCATCATTTGTTTATGGTTTGATGTTTATCATGGTCACTGGCCCTGGTGCGTTCGCAGGTCTATTGACGATGTCTGTATGCTCGATTGGCATGCTTTCAAAGATGTTCATAGAGACGATTGAGGATCTGGACAAAGGCATACTTGAGTCACTCTCCGCTTCGGGATGCACAGTCTTCGACAAAATCCGATATGGAATCATACCGCAGCTCATGCCGTCTTTTGCCTCTACGCTGATTTATCGCTTTGATATGAATCTCCGCGATGCTACTGTACTTGGTATAGTTGGCGCAGGCGGCATAGGAGCTCCATTGATCTTCGCTATGAATTCCTACAGGTGGAACGATGTTGGAGCAATACTTTTAGGTCTTGTCATTCTCGTCCTAATCGTCGAGTGGATTTCAGCAAAGCTCAGGACTGCACTGATAAAAGGGTGATTATGGCTGATATCTGGTTTACTAGTGATACGCACTCATATCTCTATCCAACTGATTATATTTCCAAAAAAAAGCAGGATATGGGATACATTGCTCTCTCTTCATCTTTCACAGCTGGGGCTATCATCGTAGATGGTGGTGATATGCTTCAAGGTTCTCCGCTTGTGCGCTATGAAATGAAGAATGCAATCAGGCCTTTCCTGGCAGCAGAAGTATTTAACAGGGTTGGACTCGGTATCTATGTACCGGGCAACCATGATTTCAACTTCGGCTATGACGTGCTTTCCTCCTTTCTCTCTTCGCTTAAGGCTGAGAAGCTTGCTGCTAATGTCGTGGACGATAGGGGGGAACTTGGTCTGAAGCGATATGCTCTGATAGAAGCAGCAGATGGAATCAGAATACTTTTCGTTGGTGTTGTCACTGACTATGTGAATATCTGGGAGAGCAGGAAGAATCTTGAAGGTCTACGCATCACAGATTCTGTGAAGGCTGCTGAGGAAGCGCTTAAGGAAGGCTCATCCTTTTCTCCTGATTACACAGTCTGTGTTTATCATGGAGGGTTCGGCGATGAGGAAGGAGAAATAAGGGAGAACAGAGGCGCTGAGCTAGCTGCCCTTGGCTTTGATATCCTCCTCACAGGACACCAGCATGCAATCATTGAACCAAAGCATATTGGCAGGACTTTGACATTGCAAGCAGGGGCCAAAGCTATGTTCAGTGCGCATATAATGCTTGGCCATGATGGGAAGATAGATGCCGAGCTCGTAAAGACTGATGCTTCTCTTCCTCTGCGAAGTGAATTTTGCGATCTGTCTGGAAAAGAAGAGGAAGCTGTCATGGCATCTCTGGCAGTTCCTATCGGAAACGTCAATGGCTCTTTGATAGATGCTTCCAAGCTGGAGAGCGCTATCCATGGTTCATCTCTTGCAGATTTCCTCAATGATATGCAACTGGAGTTCACCGGTGCTGATATCTCGGCTGTATCGCTTTTCAATGAACCGTATTCATTGGGACCTGTTGTCACGCTTGGCGATATTCTAGCAGCATATCCATTTTCGAATACTCTCTTGAAGATACGACTGACAGGACGTATGCTTCGGCAGGCTATGGAGAGGAGCGCAGGGTATTTTGAGATAGAAGACGGGAAAGTCAGGATCAGCGATAGATTCATCATCCCAAAAGAGGAACATTATAACTATGATTTCTATCGTGGCATCTCCTATTCTTTTGATATCAGCAGAAAGCTGGGTGAGCGGGTTGTCAGATTAGTATGGAACAATATCAATCTGCTCGAGAATCCAGATACGCAGTTGACAATGGCTCTCAATAGCTATAGGGCGACCGGCACGGGCGGCTATGGCATATATCGCTCTGCTGAAGTGATTGAACGCTATAGCCAGGATGTGCAGGATTTGCTGATTGATCGTTTTTCAGATGGTCCTGCTGTCGATGTGCCTGTGCGTACAGATTTCCTCTTGATCCGGTAATCAGACCTTCCGCGCGAGGCTAAGAAACTCAGCTACTGTGAGAATTGTGTCGTTTGATCCGAGCTTTCTTGCAAGAGAAGAGACATGCGGCTCTTCAAGTCCGGCTCTCTTCAATGTCTCGCTGTGGCTGAAGACCTCTTCAGGTGCTCCGTCATCAATGACTGTACCGTGTGCCATCGCTATTACACGGTCAAAAGATGAAGCAACCAGATCCATATCGTGGAGGATTGAGATGACAAGCTTTCCTTCTTTAGCGAGTTCAGCAATCACATCCCTCATCATCTGTTTGCCATCATCATCCTGTGCAATCGTAGGTTCATCGAAGATTATGACGCTTGGTGACATCGCAATGACTGAGGCGAGTGCGACCATCTTCCTCTCATGCAAATCCAGGTCGTATGGATTGCGTTCAAGAGTGGTCTCAAGCCTGACCATCTCCAGCGCTTTCATTGCTTGCTCTTTGGCCTTCGCTTCTCCCATTCCTATATTAAGAGGACCAAACATGACTTCATCGAGCACCTTTGGTTTGAAAATCTGGTCATCAGGATTTTGGAAGACATAGCCGATATCAGGGGCGATGGAAGCTGCTGTCCGATTCTTTGTATCAATATCTTTGAAAAAGATTCTTCCTTCACTTGGCTTCAGAAGACCTTTCAATAGTTTTGCCAGCGTAGTCTTCCCCGCGCCGTTCTGGCCAATAATTGCAGTAGGACGTGAGTCGAAAGAGAGCGATATGGAAGAGAGCACGTCTTTTCCTTCATTGTAATGAAAGGAGAGGTTCTCAGCTCGCATTATAGCATCTGTTGCTTCCTCTCTCGTATGTCTTGCCTCTGTGAAGATGATATGCTCGCTCATGAGGGGGATTGCATCTTGCTCTAATACCGGAAGCGTTTCATTGCTTTTCCTGAAAGAAAGTGCATCTGCAATCTGCACGACAGCTGGTGGTAGTACTCCATAACGAGTCGTGTCATAGTTTGCAAAGAGCTCCTCTGGTGTGCCATAGCCAATAGTTTTGCCATTTTCCAGCAAGAGAATATGATCAGAATACTTAGCGATTTTATCGATTTTCTGTTCAATCATGATGACAGTGATTCCGCGTTCGCGCAGCTTATCGACAGCTTGGAACACTTCCTCAGAGCCTTGTGGATCTAGCTGGCTTGTGGGTTCATCGAGGATTATGACATCAGGTTCCATGACGAGGACGGAAGAGAGCGCGACTCGTTGCATCTGTCCTCCCGAGAGGTCGAATGGATTGCGGTCTTTGTACTCTGTCATTCCCATCAGTGAGAGCACTTGATCCGCGCGTCGTATCATCTCGTCACGGTCTATTGCGAAGTTCTGCATCCCGAAGCAGATTTCATCATAGACATTGTCTGCAGCTCCTGAGAGCTGATTGAAAGGATTCTGGAAGACAAGTCCTACTTTACTTGAGAGTGTGCTTACAGGCGTCCTGGAGGCATCGAGTGAATCGACAAGGACACGACCTCCGTATGCACCTTTATAGAACTGCGGGACAAGGCCTGCAATTGCAGAAGCGAGCGTGGATTTGCCAGCCCCATTGCGTCCAATGATGCCAAGAAAGCTCCCTTTCTCTATTTGCAGTGAGATTCCATCGAGAGCGAAATGTTCTGAACTTGGGTATCTGTAGCGCAGATTCTCTATTTCTATGAAAGCCATATGAAGATTCTCCAGAGAGCAGAGAGGATGATAGCTGCAAAAAGCATGATTGTGATTGCTTTATCCCCTCTGTGCTTCTTCCAGCTATGGACAAAGCTTCTCTTGCTTCTGCTGCCAAAGCCTCTCACTTCCAGTGCGATAGCTCTCTCGCGTGTGTTGATCAGTGAGCTTGAGACTACTGGCGTGATTAAAGGTATGAATGCTTTGATGCGTACGGACAGCTTGCCTTCAGTCTCCATTCCTCTGCTTTTCTGTGCATCCATGATAGTATTCACAGTGCCCATCATCTGTGGAATTATGTTGAAGACAGATGTGATCACATAACACAAGCGTGGGGGGAGTCCGTGTTTCTCTAGTTCTTCCGTGAGATCGGAAGGCCGTGTTGTAAGCACGAAAGCTGCGAAAGAGAGCAGCATATTGATAATCACTGCGTCAGTTCTCAAAGCTTTCATCAGGCCTTCTTTGTAAAAGATGATTGGTCCGATTGAGAAGAGCTTTGAGACATTATTCTCATCAAATAAACCTTTGATGATGAAAATCGTTACAATGATAGTCAGCGAGAAGATGATCAAAGGCCTTGAACGCTTCAGAATCTTCCCGCTGATCAGTATTGCGATATCCAGGATAATCAAAGCAGCATATGCCCAGAGTGAATGGATAAACAGAGGGACGAGGATTGCGAATGTGATGTACATCAGCTTTGTGAAGGGATGGACACTGCATAGCCACGTGCCGTTATCCCTGTAAAGACTGATGCTTTTCACTGATCAAGCCTCTCTATCTCATCGGATCCTGCATAGAGCGAGGTGAGCTTCTCCGGCAATGATTTCACGATGATGAAGACAAGAATCAATGTGACTATCTTGTCAGGAACGTCAACAATCACTTCATCAAAGAACGATGAGAGCCAGAGTGGTATTGAAGCCGCTTGTGCAGCTGCGAAGACTGCATCTCCCCAGATGTTGCCAGTCTGTCCTCCCCAGAAGATGATATTGAGAGGAGTGGATACAACGATGGCTGCAAGCGCAGCAACAAGCGATGTGATCAGAGCTTTCGGGAATGTCTGCATAAAGCCGCTTCTGGCCATGACACCAACGAAAAAGCCGATGAAAAGGCTGGAGAGCGCATAAATTATGGAGATGGAATCGCCCATTACGAGGCCATAGATTATATTATTCAGCGCGCCGCTTATACCACCGATGACTGGACCACCAAGGCATGCTGCGATGCATGTTCCGATGCTATCAAGCCATAGTGGAAGCTTGAGGGCCTGTGCGAAAAACTTGCCTATGAAGTTGATTCCTATACAGGCAGGAATCAATACAATTGTCGCTGTGTCGAATTTAGTTCTGAAGATATTGTTCTTCATCATTCATTCCTCCGTCAATTTCATGCAGCGTTTCAAGCGCAAGCATGATTTCATCTTTCTCTCCATCCATAGCGTCACGGGAAGCGGCTGCATACCGGCCAACAGAAGAGGGGACATCGCTCTTGAATGCTGATACTGTATTCAGCACGGAAGCTGCATGTATGCCCCTCAGTGAAGCAACTGTCAGCAAAGTTGCTGTCTCCATATCTGAAGCCAGCGCTGGCGTAGCTGACCACTTCGCATATAGTTCAGGATTTCTATCGCTATACATCGTATCATGACTACGGCAGATTCCGGTGAAAAATCTTAGTTTGAGCTCTCTCGCTTTACGCCGCAGTGTTTCTACAAGGTCGATATCTGCAATGGCAGGGTATTCGGAATCGATATAGCCTTTGCTTGTACCATCATTCCTGATAGCTCCAGTGACAATTACCAAGTCGCCGATTGCAATATCGCTTTTGAGCGCCCCAGAACTTCCGATGCGGATAATCCACTCAACGCCAAGCTTGCCCAGCTCCTCCACTGCTATTGCTGTAGAAGGGCCTCCCATGCCTGTTGAGATGCTGAGGATTCTAGTTCCCTTGTAAGAACCAGCTATGCTCCTGTACTCCCTGTTCATGCCATAATCATCTGTATCTGTGAAATAATCTGCTATCCGCTCGGCACGTTTGGGATCCCCTGGCAGGATGGCGAAGCGTGTCGCAATACTTTCATCCAGTTGTATATGAGGCATTCGTTCCATATTTTTCACCTTTGCCATTTTAGCACTCATTCGCTTTATAATTAAATCATGAATGATTTGATTCTCGTAATTGATATGCAAAATGCCTATCGCGAGGGGATGCCGTGGGCATGTCATGCCTTTGGCGACACGATAAGCAATATAAAGAAATTGCTGGATAGTGGCAGAGATGCTGCTTTTACGCTTTTCATCCCGCCTGCAAAGCCTTTTGGTGCATGGAATGAATATATGAGAGTAAACAAAAGCATCAATGAAAACGAGTGGGCTGGAAAGCTTATCGATGAGCTTGTTCCTTATACCGAGCATTATCCTGTCTTTGAGAAATCAACATACTCATCGCTTTCAAATCCTGTCTTTCGTGAGCTTGCGCATAAATATGAGCGCCTTGTAGTCACTGGCGTAGTGGCAGAATGCTGTGTTCTGTCCACTGTCTTGAGCGCTATCGACGAAGG
>JADIMT010000014.1 GCA_017694595.1 Candidatus Ornithospirochaeta stercoripullorum
CTTTGATAACCGAAGATGAGCGCAGGTCGATATCATTGCTGTCAATGACTTCAGAGTCTGCAAAGATTATAGCACGCTCGATGATGTTCTCCAGTTCCCGGACATTGCCGTAGAACATATGTCTTTTCAGCATCTCCAGCGCTTCTGGCGTGAATCCAGTGACCTTGAGCCCCATGCTTCTGCTGTATTTCGCGATGATATGGGCAGCAAGCAGCGGGATATCACTAGGACGTTCACGAAGTGGAGGCAGCTGTATTCTAACGACATTCAGGCGATAGAAGAGATCCTCTCTGAATGAGCCATTCCTTACATGCTCCTCCAGATTTCGGTTAGTCGCTGCGATTATCCTGGCATTTATCGGCATCGGCTCTGTACCACCAAGTCTTGTTATCTTGCGTTCTTGCAAGACTCTCAGTATCTTGACTTGCAGAGAAAGTGGCATATCGCCAATCTCATCCAGGAAGAGCGTGCCTCCGGAAGCAAGTTCAAAAAGACCTGTCTTTCTTTGCTGCGCACCTGTGAACGCTCCTTTTTCATAGCCAAATAGCTCTGATTCCAGCAGATTCTCAGGTACACCTCCTATGTTAATAGCGACAAATGGTCCATCTGCAACAGAAGACTGGCGATGAATCTCCCTGGCGACGACTTCCTTGCCCGTTCCAGATTCGCCTGTGATGAGAACAGTTGCCTGAGTCGGAGCAATCTTTGCGATAACACGCTTGACTGCCATTATCTCAGGGCTATCACCGATGAAGCACTCGCCATTTTCTCTGCCGCTTTCAGCCATGTTCTTCAGCACAGCAGCTTCAACAAGGCTTTTTAGCTTTATCACAACTTCCTCTGGATCGAATGGCTTGACGATATAATCCTGAGCACCTTGCTTCAAAGCGGAGACTGCGTCCGCTATATCGCCATGCGCGCTGATCATGATGACTGGAATCCTAAAGCCTTCCGCCCTCATCCAGCCCAACACTTCCAGACCATCACACCCCGGCATTCTGAGATCAAGCAACATCGCATCATAAGGTTGCTCTCTGAGCATACGCTCAGCAGCTAAGCCATTTTCAGCTGTATCGGAATCGATTCCTTCCATCATAAGGAATCTTTTCATCAGATTCCTGATGTTCTCCTCATCATCGCAAACTAATATCTTCACAACTGCCCACCCCCTTTTAATATTCCTCCATGATAAGGCAATACAGCTTCAGCAACTGCCCCACCCCCTGTACGTGGATACAGCTTCAAAGAACCTCCTGCGGCTTTCAGAAACTGCTGGGTTATCGCAAGTCCGATTCCAGATCCATGGATCTTAGTCGTGTAGAAAGGATCGAAAAGCCTCTCCGAATCGGAAGAATCCAATCCGCAGCCCCTGTCCCTGACAAAGACATGGAAAAAGCCTGCCGAGTCTTCCGTTATCTCAACCTCTACATCGATACGCTTGCCGTCGCATGCTTCAACACCATTCTTCATCAGATTTTCCAATACGGAACGGAGCTTCTCCTTATCAAAAGAGATAGGAGCTACATCAAGCTGAGGTTCAAGCAAGCGGACATCACCATGGAAAAGCGGAACAATGGCTTTGGTCTCTGCAATCAGATCCAGAGCTTCAGGCTGTCCTACAGGATTGCGCAAGAACTCTGAGACTCTATCTGTAAGCTTTTTTAGCCTCTCTGTCTCATGATCAATAACCATCAAGTCATCCAGCACTTCAGGACTGACTTCACGTTTCAAAATCGCCAATTGCAAAGTTATCGCTGAAAGCGGGTTCTTGATCTCGTGTGTAAGCGTTCTGGCCGCTTCTCCTAGACTGACTAGATTCTCCTGCCTTCTCAGCGCTTCCCTGATTTTCCTGTTATCGGAGAGAATCTTCATGATGATTATGTAGATAACCAGCACGACACCGAAGGAGAGAACGAACGCAACACGCGAAAGCGCTATTCGCTTCATAAAGAGAGAAGCATCGAACGAGAGATAGATTATATCAGGCATGTCAAGAACAGCACCCGAACGTCGGAAAACATTCTCTATATCAAACGTGATAGACTGGGCATAGCGCATGCATTCAATCCGCCCTGTGCTTGAATCGAATGAAATCAATGTGTCAGCGAGGCTGGACTCATCGGTGAATGCAGAGAATGGCAATACACGATAGGCATCTCCCCAGATATAAATCGGACTGCCTGTATGAGTATAATAGCCGAATCCCAGAACATTCCTATTAAGCATGGTATTGGGAATCGATTCATTACCGCTACGCAAAGCCGCAATGACATCGCTGAAAGCTCTCTCAACAGCGTTCTCAAGTCTGAGATTCTCTGAAGATGCTACGACAATAGTCATGAAAATGAGGAAGAATATGAAGATGATGAAAGGCAGCGTCACAGCAAGTGACGTAATCAGAGTCTCTTTCTTTTCAGGAGCCCAGCGCTTTCTTTTTATTCTTCCCATGCCAGAATTATATCCGATAAGACAATTCTAGTCTCCAGCTACATCCAGTCTACATATTTTGTATAATCCATCTTCATTTTCAGAGTATTATCTTTAATAAAACATTGTTTGTAGGTAATAACATGGAAGATAATCAGCAAAAGCAGATGCTGGAAGCCTCGGAAGGAAAACAGCATAAAAGAAAGGAAGAAGAACCAGGTCTCCATACTGGAGATAACAGAAACAACACGAAGAAGAAGTTCACCTTCTCGTTCTGGTACTTTATCATCGTCTTTATATTGATAATCATATTCAACAATCTTTTTTTCTCATCACGCCTCAATGAAGCGATCAGCATAGATTACAGCCAGTTCAAAGAGTACATCAGCAGCGGCAAGATCGTGCAGGTTGCGTTCGACGGGGATCAGTATATAGGCTTCGGTTTCACAAAAAAGGATGCAGCAAACGCTGCACGGACGCTTCAGGAGATTGCTGTCACAAAGCAGATTCCAAGTTCTATAGACACTTCTATGATCAGTGCATATCAGACATACAGGATCGAGGATCCGACGTTTGTGCCACTATTGGACCAGATGGGGGTCGAATACTACGCTACAGAGCCAGCAAAACCTTCCATCCTCAGCTATCTGATATCAGCATTGGGGCCTATCATAATATTCTTCATCTTCTATGCGTGGCTTTCAAAGAAGATGACAGGAGGCGCTCAAGGCGTCATGTCTTTCAATCAGAACAAGAGCAAGCTTGTAGCTGAGACTGATACAGGAATCAGATTCGCAGATGTCGCAGGAGAAGATGAGGCGAAAGCAGAGCTTGTCGAAGTCGTCGATTTCCTGAAAAATCCTGAAAAATACACGGAAATGGGTGCTCACATACCAAAAGGAGTACTTCTTGTAGGTCCTCCGGGAACTGGTAAAACGCTTCTTGCAAAAGCTGTTGCAGGAGAAGCAGGAGTACCATTCTTCCGTATGAGCGGTGCTGATTTCGTCGAGATGTTCGTCGGTGTCGGAGCAGCTCGTGTAAGAGACCTCTTCAAGCAAGCAAAGGAAAAGAGCCCTTGCATCATCTTCATCGATGAAGTCGATGCAATCGGCCGCAAACGTTCCGATGCTGCGATCGGTGGCAACGATGAGAGGGAACAGACGCTCAACCAGCTGCTAGTAGAGATGGATGGCTTTGATTCGCGTACCGGTGTCATCATACTTGGCGCTACGAACAGAGCAGAAGTGCTGGACCCGGCCCTTCTCCGCCCTGGCCGTTTCGACAGACAGGTTCTTGTCGATAAACCAGATTTGGATGGAAGGGAGGCAATTCTAAAGATCCATACGAAAGGCATGAAGCTCGATGGCGGTGTAAACCTCAGGAAGATTGCACAAAGCTCAGCAGGACTTGCAGGCGCAGATTTAGCCAACATCTGCAATGAGGCTGCTTTGCAAGCTGTCAGGCTCCGCCACGATAGCATTACCCAACAGGATTTCGAGGAAGCTATTGAGAAATCAATCGCAGGACTCCAGAGAAAAAGTCGTGTGCTCGATGAAAAGGAACGTATCAGAGTCGCTTACCATGAGACAGGACATGCGCTCACAGCTTATCTTACACCAGGCTCATCCCCTGTCTCTAAGATTTCAATCATCCCGCGCGGCTATGGTGCGCTCGGCTATACATTGCAGTATCCGACAGAAGACAGATTCCTCTTATCTGAGTCAGAACTTCTTAGTTCTGTCGATGTGCTGCTTGGAGGCAGAGCTGCTGAAGAGACTATCTTTGGTGATATCTCCACAGGTGCAAGTAATGATATCTCCCGCGCATCCGATACAGTAAGGCAGATGATTACAGAGTATGGCATGTCAGAGAAATTCAGGAACATGACACTGCCAAAGACGAACTCGGGAATCGATGGCGTATCGGGAGGAAGGGAATACTCTGAAGCCACACAGCAGTATATCGACAATGAAACTGAGAGAATCATGCAAAGTCGCTACAGCCATGTGCTTGAGAACCTGAAAGCACACAAAGAAGCACTGGAAGCTATCGCAAAAGCATTACTGGAGAAGGAAGTCCTGGAAGGCAGTGAGTTTGAGGCACTTGCCAAACAGTTTGCTGTCAAATAAGCTACAGCTATGATTTCCAGAACTATCGAAGATAAGGAACTTAAAGAACATATCACCTCTCTTCCTGCAGATGGGAGAGAGGTTTTTCTCATAGCAGACGGAAATGCCAGACTGTCAGTAGTCTCCGCAACAACAATGGTCAACCAGATGAGAGCCAATCATAATACAGGGCTCCTGGAAACCTATATGCTCGGACAGGGCTACATAGCTGGTGCGCTATTGCAATCCACTGTCAAAGGCAATGACCGCATACAGCTTAATATCGAGTGCGGAGGACCTGTAAAAGGCATGATGATCGAGTCTTGGGCAAGTGGTGCAGTCAGAGGCTATCTTCTGCAGAACCCTATACCTCTGGAAAAACCGCTCGAGAAGCTTGATACATCAATGGTATACGGGCCAGGATTTCTTTCCATCACTAGAATACTGGAAGGAAGCAAAACACCATTCACTGGCCAGATAATGCTTGAATATGGCAATCTGGCAAATGATCTTGCGCTCTATTTCCAGGAATCGGAGCAGACACCTTCCCTTTTCTATCTCTCCATCAATTTTGATAAGTCAGGGAGAGTCTGGGGTGCCGGTGGCCTCTTTGTACAGGCACTGCCTGGATGCAGCGATGAGATACTTACTCGCCTGGAAGAGAAAGCCCGCAGCCTCTCTGGAATGGGAGAGAAGCTTGGGAACGGCATGAGTGCTCTTGAATATGGCCTTACACAGTTTGAAGAGTTCAAACCGGAGCATATAGGTCACACACCGATAGGTTTCTCCTGCCCTTGCTCAAAAGAACGGTTCGATGCTTATCTGAACACACTGCCACAGAATGAGAAAGAAGCTATTATGAATGGAGAGTTCCCACTCATCCTTGAATGCTTCAACTGTGGAACAAAATATTCATATACAAAGGAAGAGATAGAATCTCTCTTCAGGGAGGATTTATGATTTTCTTCGCAGCCTGCGCGGCGAATCAAGGAGACTTAGTAGCTGCAGAAGCTAGAACAGCAGGATCCGATGATGTAAGACAGACATCATCTGGCGTTGAATTCAATGGCACGTTGGAAATCGGTATGAGATTCTGCCTCTGGTCAAGAGTTGCCTCCAGGCTCCTGATGGCTCTTTATATCGATGAGGATACAGCAAGCGATGAAGAACTCTACGAATCCACACTTGCACTGCCTTGGGAAGACTGGCTCACTCCAGACAAAACTATGAAGGTCACATGTACGACACAAAGCTGCAGCTGGATTCGCAATAACCACTATGCAGCTCTCAAAGTCAAAGATGGCATCTGTGACAGGCTCAAGGAAAAGTGCGATGGTGTCCGTCCCGATGTCGATATCGAGAACCCAGATATAACATTCCACGTTCACGTGCAGGGAAATACTGTAACATGGTATGTGGACTTCTCCGGTGAGAGCCTCCACCAGCGTGGATACAGGGAAGATCAGACAGATGCAGTGCTCAAAGAACATCTGGCTGCAGCGCTTATTTGCAGGAGCGAATGGAGAAGAACCGTCAACGATGGCAATCCTGGAATCTTCCTCGATCCATTCTGTGGTTCGGGTACAATCGCAATCGAAGCGGCTTTGATGGCAACGGACACTGCTCCTGGACTTATCAGAAAGAGGCCATATGCGTTCCAGAGTCTTCCTGGCTTTGAAAGTGAAACATGGGAAAAGCTTCTGGAGGAAGCAAAGGCAAGACGACAGCTGGCACTCGACGAAAGAGATATAAGAATCTATGCCTCGGATATCTCTGGCAGAGCTATCAGCATAGCACGCGATGCAGCTGTAAAAGCGGGCGTAGATGGTCTTATCGATTTCAAAGAGAAAGATTTCACAGCATTCAGGGAATCCGATGTCCCAGGTCCTGTCGGATATATAGTGACAGATCCTCCCTACGGAGAGAGGATGAGAATCGAGGACATAGACTATCTGTACTCAGGAATCGGACATGTCCTGCAGACATACTTCAAGGGCTGGAGAGCTACAATACTGACAGGCTCAAGCGATCTTTTATCGAATATCGATATGAAGCCGGACAGGACAAACTCTCTCTACAATGGTGGCATACTCTGTCAGGCTGCGCACTATATAATCTTCACAGATGAAGAGAAACAGGCGTTGATTGAACGGGCAAAGGAGAAGAAGAGAGTAAGGCTCTCCACTCCTCTCTCTCAAGGCGCAGAGACAGTTTACAGAAAGATCAGAAAGAACATGGAAAGTCTGGAACCTGTCATGAAAGAAGAGGGTGTCACTTGTTACCGCATCTACGATGCAGATATTCCGGAATACGCTGCCGCTATCGATATCTACGAAGGAAAATGGATAAACCTTGCCGAGTATGCAGCCCCAGACTACATTGACAAAGAGAAAGCAGAGGAAAGGCTGAACGAAATCATACTGGCAACAGAGAGAGCTACAGGAATAGATATCGAGAACATCTATGTGAAGGAAAGGAGGAGCCAGAAAGGCGCAAACCAGTATTCACGCCTTGCGACTTCAAACCGCTTCAACATCGTGCATGAAAACGGCTTGATGCTGCTTGTCAATTTCCAGGATTATCTCGACACTGGTGTCTTCCTCGACCATCGCCCGGTAAGGAAGATGATACAGGAAATGGCCAACGGAAAGAGATTCCTCAATCTCTTCTGCTATACAGGAACAGCCACACTGAATGCGATCAAGGGCGGAGCTGTGTCTACTGTCTCTGTCGATGCTTCCTCCACTTATCTTGACTGGGCAATTGAGAACCTGAAACTGAATGGCTATCCTGTGGATATCGAGAACTTCTTCTATCGCGATGATGCTACAGACTGGCTCTGGGAAACATATGACAGATACGATCTCATATTCTGCGATCCTCCGACATTCTCCAACAGCAAAGCACGCAGAGGAACATTTGATGTTCAGCGAGATCACTGGAAGCTGATCAGAGCAGCTGCTATGCACCTCGCCCCTGGAGGAACACTGATCTTCAGCACAAACTTCAGACGCTTCAGGATGGATGAACGCATCATGGAGGATTTCACTGTCGAAGATATTACTGAGAAGACTATCGGAAAAGACTTTGAGAACAATGGTAATGTACATAAATGCTATCTGATAAAAAACAAAGTCAAAGTGTCTCTTTCCAAAAAGAAGACATTCAAAGTACGCTGAAAGAACATATCCATCTTGCTTCCCGCAAGATGGATTTCTTTTAACAGAGCAAAAATAATCCTCCCTTCCGGGAGGAGCATAATCAATCGTCTTCGTCTGCAATCGGTATTACGATTTCTTCAAGGACATCTATCAATGCCTGATAATCTCCATCAAGCGCCGCCACATTGGCTTCCAGGAAATGATCTGGATCGGAACTGCCCCAGCCAATCACATAACCTGCATTCTTTGCAAGCGTGTCAAAGAAGAGACGTGTCGTACGGCCATTGCCGTCCAAGAACGGGTGAAGCGCTTCCACCTCTCCCATGTAATAAGCAAGCTCATTGACAAAGTCATCAACATCTTTGATGCCTACAAGATATTTATTCACCCGGAGGTTATCAAAAAGCCTCTCCTGCGATTGCATGATGTATTCTGGCTGGCAATATTCTCTATGCTTCTTTGACAGCGATGTGCGGATCATCCCCGCTGATGGATAGATATCACCAAAAAGATGAGCATGAATTGCAACCAGATTGTCGAAATTGAATGGCATCTTGATAGGAGAGCGCAAAAGCTCCGCTGTACGATATGAAGAGATTCTCTTATCGATGCGCCTCAATAAAGGCTTATCTTTGATTCCAAAATAATTTACAAGGCATCTCGTCTCTGGATAATAAGACATCTCGTCTTCTGTACCTTTATAAAGAGAGGAATCAAGATTCTCGCTACGTATATAATCGGCAACAGCTTTTTCAGCTTTCTTATCACCGGAAATGATGTCTTTGAATTCATCAATAAGCTCCGGCGTGAAAGTTTCGCCGTCAGCTTCAACTGTGAACTTGAGATAATCGAGGCTGAAATCCAGCCAGTCGGTTTTCATAAAATATAAAAACCCCGTAAACCCAGCAAATAGCTGGAGAAGTATGAAAGGCGAGCAGACGCCCATACGGGACACTGCAGACCAGTACATGCTCTGATATTCTCCTGCATGCCGGAGCTGTAGAAACTACCGGGTTATCGTTACCGGCGATTCCTCCATTTTCTAGAGGAAATAATACCTAATTAACAAAGAGCGGTCAATTGACACACAGCTTAAGCTCCATCAGCGTGAAAGATGTATTGGTCATACCATAATAACGCAGGATATGCTGACCATGATTCTTATATCCACACTTCTCGAAAAGCTTCATAGGAGGATAATTTTCATCAATCACATCGAGCCTGATAGCTTTAATGCCGCTCCTTCTACCCTCTTCTGCAACAGCTTCAGCAAGCTTTGAAGCAATGCCTTTGTGCTGGAAATCAGGGCTGACTCCCATTGTATGGATAACAAAAATCTCTTCATCCGGTGCTTTTACATCCCATTCGATTTCATCATAGCCAGGAGCCATCTTATGATTTCTGATCAATGCACCAGCAACAATACCGTCAGATAGCGCCACATACATCTCTCCCTTCTTTATAGCCTCAAAGACACAGTTGTAATCAGGATAAACACCCTTTGTCCATTTAGGGGATGGCACTTTACCATCTGTATCATCAATGATTCTATTATACATTTCCAGAATTATATCAGCTTCATCAAGAGAAGCTTTCCTTACCACAAGCATACATCCTCCTTGAAACTTAATATATATAATCCGAGACAGATGAACTATCTTCAAAACGTCAGTTAAGTTAATATTTCACGAAAAAAGGACCGGCTTTATTGGGGTGAACCCTCAAAGCTGGACCTAAAATAAGCTTAGGCTATCTTCTCCCTGAAAATCAATGGAGGAAGGTAGCCTAACTTCATCTGTATCCTTTCCTTGTTGTAGTACTCAATGTATTCTTCTATTGCAGCTTTCAGTTGTTCCCTTGTCTTGAACTCCTTTTCATGTCCGTAATACATCTCCTTCTTCAGTGTAGAGAAGAACGTCTCCATCTTGCTGTTGTCCAGGCAGTTGCCCTTTCTGGACATGCTCTGAACAATGGCATTCTCCTTGAGGCAGTTCACAAACAATGCATGCTGGTACTGGAAGCCCTGGTCAGAATGAATCATAAGTCCCTGGTGATCTGGATGGCTCTGGAGAGCCGTATCAAGCATCTTCATTACCATTAGCATGTTCGGAGACGGGGAGATATCGTAGCTTATTATCTCTCTTGTGCAGAGGTCCTTTATAGGTGACAGATAAAGCTTGCCTTCATCTGTCTGGAACTCCGTGACATCGGTTGCCCATACCTTATCGGGAGCATCGACATCAAATTGTCTGTTCAGTATGTTCGGAGCAGTTTTCCCGATCTCACCTTTATAAGAGGAATAACGTGCTCTTTTATATGTGGCAGGAAACAGCCCCAGTTCCTTCATCAGCCGCTTTACCTTCTTGTGGTTCACAATAAGCTCTTCCTGATGCAGCGTGGCTGTTATCCTTCTGTATCCATATCTCTTTTTATGGTATTCGAATATCTCTTCTATACGCTTCTTTATTTCCGCATCCTCATCTTCCCCGTGATGCGCTTTCCAGCTCAGATACGAGCTCTTTGGCACTTTGAAGAATGATGTCAGCTCATATAAGTAAAATTCGCCGCTTAGTTCTCTGATGAGCTTGTACCGCTCTTTGCGTGTGAGCGATTCCTTATCTTTTCCCGAACTAAGGGCAAAGCTTTTCTTAACAGTTCGTTCTCCCTTCTCAAAAGCTCATTCTCAAGCTTCAGGTATTCCATTGACCCCGGCTCATAATCCTCAAGTCTTGGCTTCTTCTTTCGTCCCATGCCTTGACTGTGGCTTTGGTCAGATTGTACTTAGACTCTGCTATACCGAGCGTGAGTGATCCGCTTATGACAGAGTTTACCACTTCAAGCTTGAATGAATCAGCATATGATCCTGGCCTGTTGCTGTGCAGACCCGCTTCTACTCCATGCACCCTTGCTCTGGTAAGCAGCCTTTCAAAGCTCCTAATTCCGATTCCAAGACGCATCGCACAGGCTTTCTGACTATCTTTCCCTGAAATGGCAATCTCCAGCTCTCGCTTTAAATCTTCATCCTTTACTTTCATGAATAAACCCTCCAAATTGGTTTTGGGTCCAACTTGAAG
>JADIMT010000089.1 GCA_017694595.1 Candidatus Ornithospirochaeta stercoripullorum
CTAAATACAGCCTGGATGAAAGTCTCTGTCTCTTCTGTCGCCTCAATGTATTTGTGCAGTGATGGATCAAGAATTAGAAGCTCATATTTGAATGTGTTTGTACCCATATTATTTTCCCATAGCGTATTCACCAGCTTATATCACATATTACTCCTTGACATTGAACAGCAAGCAGTACTAACACTTGCGGAATCCTTTTCCCTGTTACGAAGATGTTTTGAACCACTGTGGATGAGTAATATGGGCAAAACGGGCTTTCGTAGCCTGTTCAGGAGTTATCTCTGGGGCGTCTTCATCTGCAACTGGAATGATTGACGCAATCTCTTCAAGACGCTTTTCGTTTACTGTTGTAGCTCTGCTTTCCATAATCACATCATATCTCCAATATATAGCCTCTTGCCCAATGCCGAGAGTACTTTTGTGACAGTAGCAATGGATGGAGAATTCTCTCCTTTTTCTATGCGAGCGATTGCCGATTGAGGAAGGCCACACAGCTCTCCAAGTTTTTTCTGGGTCATTTTCTTTTCCTTACGTGCAGCTGTCAGCTCTTTCATCAGCTGGACTTCAATATCAGCTTCAGCTCTTTCCTCCTTCGTAAGAAGACTGTTGATGTGTTCTACTGCATCATCCCCAACAGAACTGCCATATTTCCTGATTTCATCTTTCATTTCCAATTCTCTCCTTAAAGTCCTTCAACTCCCTCTCTGCCTTCTCAATTTCTTTTTGCGGCGTTTTCTGCGTCTTCTTCATGAAAACATGCAGAAGAACAAACCTGTTGTCTACGAGCGCAGCAAATAGAATCCTGTTCCTCAGAGGTCGAAGTTCCCATATCTCACCCCTGAGATGTTTCATGTATGGTTCACCTCCTTCAAGCCCGACCTCTGCAAGGTATTTGATGTAATGCGAAACCTTATTGAGGTTTATTCTTGCATCCTTGCTCGATGAAGAGGCGAGATCATCGATGAAATCCTTCACTGGTTGCTTTCCTTTCCTATCCTTGTAGTAAACTATGCGATAAGGCATTCCTCCCTCCTAAAATATAACAAATTTAATATATTTTTGCAACGCTGAATTTAACATCAATATGACAAAGTTTTCCACATAAAGCCTGTGTAAACGAGGAGTTTTCAGCGTACCTTTGGAAGAAGGGATAGCGTACCTTTAGAAGACAAACGGCGTACCTTTGGAAGATATCAGCGTACCTTTAGAAGAAAAATCCTCGCATAATGCGCGCGCGTGATAATAGTGAGTACTAGAAACAATAGTATCTCAGTAGTAGAGACGATTAAGCTGTGGAAAACTCTTTTGCTCTGTCATTTCAGTCCATTTGTGAACTCCTTTCCCTTTGTGCTCTGGATTTCATTTATCTGAGAAGCGATGTCCCGTTCTGCGTCCAGATCTGTGTAGCGAGAGAGCATCTCCATTGAATGGTGTCCTGTAAGGGCCTTGATCTTCTCCGGGTGCATGTTTGACCTGATGCAATCAGTCGTGAACTTGTGTCTCCAGGAATGGAATGTGATGCCTCTTGCTTTTCTTTCTTTTTCAGAAATTCCTATTTTCTCAAGTGCGGCATAGAATGCGACCCTGGCTCTCCCTTCATTCATCGGCTTTTTCCCGTCAAATGAGAAGATGAAGTCACATTCATCATTTGGATGGCTCTGCCATGCGACATAAAGGACTCTGTAGATTTCTGGAGTTATAGGGATGATCCTTTCTTCTGAAGTCTTCGTGGTGCTCATTCCAAAAGCTCCGCTGTAGCTCTTCCTTACGTAGATTTTCGATGAAGTGATGTCATTGATTGTGAGTGCCAGGAGCTCACCAGCCCTCATGCCGGTTAGTCCAGCTACGAAGCTGTATGCGTAATAGACAATCTTGTCCTTCCACAGATCCCTGATCCTCTCTATATCGAAGAGCTTTGCGCATTCTTCATCCGTAAGCAGCTTCTGCTTCTTCTTGTCCACTGTTCTTGCAAATGTCTTTTCCACTGGATTGCTCTCTATGAGTTCTCTGTTGACGGCTTCCTTCATCATGATGATGAAAACAGACCTGATGTTGTTGATTGTCTTCGGTGCGAGGTTGTGCTTTTCTTTCAGCACCTGCCAGAACGAGTTGACCATATCGACACTGATTTCATTCAGTTTGCACTTCCCAAAATAGGGAATCAGATATGTCCGAGTCCACATCTCACTGCTTTTCACATAGCTTTGCTTGATTCCAGGGTGTTTTTCTGTTCCAGCAGCTCTTCTGGCAAGAACATAAGGACAAGTATCCCATTTCCACCAGTGAGAGGCATATTCAGTAAATGTTGGGACATCACCATTGCTTTCTACGATGTTTGTCTGGAGAAGTGTGTTCGAACTGTCCACCTTGATTATCAGATCCGTTTCAAAGACCTTTCTCAGGAGGGATTCATTGTTGAGTAGTCCTTCTACATAAATGCGGGCTTTTTCCTTTGAAGTGCA
Organism: Candidatus Ornithospirochaeta stercoripullorum; assembly: GCA_017694595.1. Classification (GTDB taxonomy): domain Bacteria; phylum Spirochaetota; class Spirochaetia; order Sphaerochaetales; family Sphaerochaetaceae; genus Ornithospirochaeta; species Ornithospirochaeta stercoripullorum. The sequence goes on from JADIMT010000089.1 coordinate 2,463, forward strand.
TCCTGTGCTTTTTGCCCGTCTTGTACCGTCTGGAAGATAAACACGGAAATACCAGATCGGTTTGCCTTTGACAGCCTTGTCTGAATACAAAGTGTACTGCCTTCTGAATCTCATCTCGTTCTCCTATAAAAGTAATAGCGTAGTGGATAGAGTTCAGATAGTGCTTATTTTGTGCAATGCCGTTGCAAAAGTGTGCAACGGAAATCGCAATTGGTCAGCTTTTGGTCAGCTTTTGGTCAGCCTTCCCATAAAACAGACCCACGAATAAAAAAATAACTCTATACAACGTATAGAGTTATTAGAGATTCGTGAGAGACGGGGCTCGAACCCCACTCCACATATATAGACAAGCCACCGCGATAACCAGCTTCGCTAATCCCACAAGCAATATCATGTTTAACACAAAGGAAAAGTAATTGCAAGAGCCTTGAAACC
>JADIMT010000090.1 GCA_017694595.1 Candidatus Ornithospirochaeta stercoripullorum
CTTCATCGAACATGCTGCTCATGATTGCTATTCCCTCCTTCTCCATCTTCAGGAACTCCGTGCGCTCCTTGATCACAGTGTAATGCATCTTCTCCGGATCTGTACACTTCATATCCTCCATCAGCCGTCCAAGCTCTGTCTCAGGCTTTGTGAGCGATGAGCTGACATAGATGATTTCCGATCCATCGCCGAATGCCTCTCCTGTCTCTTCAACCTTCCTCGCGACATGGTAGATCGCCTCGCCGCTTCCAATGGCATCGCCCTCGGTTATGAAGATTACGAACGAGTCGGGGAGGGCATCAAAGCCCATCCCCTTGCCAAGCGCAGCTGCATCCAGCATTGAGCTGTAGTAGCGTGCCCTCTTCCTTGATGCCTCTCCCGTCCTCTTCTGCACCTCGATGTCATAGATCCTTCCCCCGGAATCGGAAGCCAAGGCATCAAGCCTGACAGAGCGGCATGTGATGTTCTCAAGCCACGACTGAGGATGGACTGAGATGATAGTTATGTCGTTCCGGCCGAGTATTATGCGCAGCAGCACCTCAATGCACTCCCTGCTCTCTCCGAAGTGCATCATCCATCAGGCACATGCTGCGTAGAATCTCTTTTTTCTTTTCCTGTGTAAGCATCCTGCCTCCTGAAAGGATATACGCGAAAAGCCTTCGATTATGTCAAAAGCTGGAAAGAAAATTTAAGTACTGTGTATTGTCCGTTTTTGGTCAGATGTCCGATAATATACGTATGCGTACGCGTATATTTTCAATTTTACTGCTTTTGTTCGTTCTTTTCACTTTTGGAGGTTGTGATATCCTCTTTGACAATTTTGAAGACTGGGAAGACGATGATACGCCTTCTGAGCCTGTAGAGCCGGGTGAGGATGGCGACGATGATAACAATGTTCTGCTTGGCATTCCTTCAGAACCATCACTCGCTGAAGGCACAATGCTTATAGAGCATGATGCCTACACTGTTCTTTATTCATATGATCTTCTGATGCCTGTATGGGTTTCTTGGCATCTGGATGCAAATGATTCGGGAGATCTTCCTAGACCTTCAAGGTTTTCTCCTGATCCTGACATCAAAGATGAAGCGTATCAAGTAAAACATGATGATTATAAACACTCGGGCTTTGCACGAGGTCATATGTGTCCAGATGCTGATCGTAATGGAAACGAGGCAATGCAGGACGAGACATATTACACGACGAACATCATTCCACAAAACAGCAGCATGAACAGTGGAGACTGGAGCCAGTTGGAGAGAGATCTCAGAAGTTTTGCTGCTGCTGGCTATGAGCTTTATATTGTCGCTGGTGCCGTTCAAGGCGAGACAGGAGGTACGAATTCGGATGGCGAAGTCCTGAAGGAGTGGAAAAGCGAGGAGCGTGACGTTGCGATTACAGTCCCTTCCCAGATCTGGAAAGCGTTTGTGATCATCGAGCAGGATGATAGCAAAGATGATCTTGAGAGAATCGCAAATGGTGAAACTCCTGTCTATGCTTCAGGAATTATCATGGATAACGCACCATTTGATGGTTCATGGGAAGATGCTGTTGTGACTATTGATGAGATTGAGGTTCTTACAAATCTGGATCTTTTCTCAGCACTCCCTGATTCTATTGAGATGGAGCTTGAAAGCGGAGGAGCTGCTAAATTGCCGGATGTCGCTTGATTATTGTTTCAAGGCCTTCAAGTCCGCTCTTGAAGGCCTTTTCTCAAAATATGCAACATTGTTTTGCCGTCAGCATACTTTGTAGTTATCATTAAACTATGATTAATAGTCATGTCAGAGCTGATATAACTACATTCTATGGTGATTTCCCAGCTGGTTTCGATTTCACTATCTCCGATGATGGGAAGATTGAAGGCGTTTATTCCTTTATTGGGTATGAAGGTTCGTTCTATGGTTCTATGACAGGAGAGGAGACGTTCTCTGTAGGTGGCGTTGTTGACTCATATGTAGGATCTATCGAGTTCTCCATCTCGGGGTCCTATGATGGCAAGATAATAACAGGTGAGGGAATTACTGCAAATAAAGGCCACTTTACTGTAAGAGGAGTACCAGTTGGAGAGCTTTGATATCTATGTCCGCTCACCATTCGGCAAGTATCATGGGCAGCTTGATCTGTCACGTGAAGCGAGTATTGTCACGGGTTCTCTCAGTTTTCTTACATTTTCTTCAGACTTCTCTGGCGCAGTTGATGGTGATGAGATTTCCTTTAAAGGCGCTATGTCTACACCGTTAGGCTTGATACAGTATGATGCGCGTGCTGTTGTCTCTGGCGATACTATTGAAGGAGTTGCCCAGACAAGATTAGGGGCAATCGCCTTCTCATCAAAAGAGGGAAGATAAGCTCTGAGCTAAAAAAAACATTGTTTCTCAAAAAAATCCTATATGTACTGCGGCTTATTGCTGGTTGAAACTAAAGCAGAGGTAAATCTACATGCAGGGATTCCTGCTTTAGGAGGTTTAAATGAAGAAATTCGTAGTTGCCATTCTTTTAGTGGCAATGGCCTGCACATCCCTTTTCGCTCAGGGCAGTGCTGAGACAGCAGCAATCGTTACAAATGCACAGAAACCAGTAGTATTCTTCAATAGACAGCCATCTGACCCAGTTACTGGCGTTATTGATATGGAAGTCATGAACTGGAATGACAAGACATATTATGTTGGCTTCGACGCAGCAGGTGGTGGAGCTGTTCAGGGTCAGCTTATTGTTGACTTCCTCGCTACAGCAGATCCAGCAGTTATCGACCGCAATGGCGATGGCGTTATTGGATACGTACTCTGCATTGGTGACGTTGGACACAATGACTCCAAGGCTAGAACACAGGGCATAAGAGAAGCTCTTGGAACTTGGACAGGTTCTACAGATCCTGGTGTTGAGAATACACAGCAGGGTTCCGCTAATGTTGGTGGAACAACAATGCCAGTCGTTGAGCTTGACAGCCGCGCTATGACAGGAACAGATGGAACAACATGGAACGCTAATGCTGCAACAGATGCTATGAGCAACTGGGCAACAAGACTTGGCGACCAGATTGATATGGTCATCTCCAACAACGACGGTATGGCTATGGGTTGTCTCCAGGCTTCCAACTATCCAGAAGGTGTTCCAATCTTCGGATATGATGCAAACGCAGATGCTATCGAGGCTATCGGTGCTGGAAGACTTACAGGAACTGTTTCACAGAACGTAGACGCTCAGGCTACAGCTACTCTTCAGGTCATCAGAAACCTTCTTGACGGACTTACAGGCGATGCAGTTGTTACAGCTGGTATCACAGAGCCTGATCAGTATGGCAATAAGATTTCCGCTTCTGTTGACTATGTCGCAGAGACAAAGGCACTTCTTGCACAGAATACTGGTGTTAACGCAAGCAACTGGACAGAGTACCAGGCAGGCGCAAGAGACGCTGGAATCAAGCAGACAGATGCTCCAGAGAAGAACGTTCTCCTGACTATCTACAACTCAGGTGATAACTTCCTCTCATCTTCCTATATCCCAGCTCTCAATTACTATGCACCGCTTCTCAACATCAACCTTACAATCGTACAGGGCGATGGTCAGAACGAGTCTTCTTGTCTTGACAGATTCACCAACCTCGGAAATTTCGATGCTTATGCTATCAACATGGTTAAGACAAATTCCGGTTGGGATTATCTGGACAAGCTCCAGTACTGATTCCTTAAGAGGTGAGTGTACGTATGGTGGCGGAGGCTTTGCTTCCGCCATTATTGGATAAATACCTTTTCATAAAAGGATGAAGGAATGAGTGGAAAAACTGTTTTGGAAATAAAGAATCTGTCGAAATCGTTCGGAAAGAACAAGGTTCTCGATGGAATCAACCTCACTGTGGAAGAGGGGACTGTATGCGGTCTCATGGGTGAGAACGGTGCAGGAAAATCCACAATGATGAAATGTCTCTTCGGTATTTATGCTAAAGATGAAGGGCAGATAGATCTCTTTGGGCATCCTGTTGAATTCAGTGGTCCTAAGGAAGCTCTTGAGAGCGGGGTAGCGATGGTCCATCAGGAGCTTCAGCAGTGTTTGGATAGAACCGTGATGGACAATCTCTTCCTCGGACGCTATCCGACTAGGGGCGGTATCGTTGATGAAGCTAGAATGCTTCGCGATAGCAATAATCTTTTTGCGAGCTTGAACATGAATGTGAACCCGAAGACGGTCATGAGAACAATGTCTGTCTCGCAACGCCAGATGGTTGAGATTGCTAAAGCTGTCTCTTATGATGCCAAGCTCATTGTTCTTGACGAGCCTACGAGTTCTCTTACAGAGCGCGAAGTAAGAAAGCTGTTCTCCATCGTTGATGATCTCAGGAAGCAAGGAGTCTCGTTTGTTTATATCTCGCATAAGATGGATGAGATTTTTGAGATCTGTGATGATGTAGCTGTTCTTCGCGATGGAAAGATGATCTTCAAGAAGCATGTTTCAGATACAAACATGAATGAGCTGATTTCAGCTATGGTTGGTCGTTCTCTCGATAAAAGATTCCCTGATGTTGATAACAATCCAGGAGAACCTTATCTTGAGGTTCGCAATCTCAATACGAAGTTCGAACCAGTCCTGCATGATATCTCTTTTACAGTGCGCAAAGGAGAGATCTTTGGTATCTATGGTCTTGTAGGTGCGGGAAGAAGTGAGCTCCTTGAATCAATGTTCGGTATCAGGACAATCGCATCTGGCCAGCTGATAGTAGGTGGAAAGAAGATGCACTTCAGCTCTTCCAAGCAGGCCATGAACCATTCTTTTGCACTTGTCACAGAAGAGCGTAAGCTCAATGGCATGTTCGGAAAAGATACGATTAAGTTCAATACAACTATTACTAATCTTGAAGCTTATAAGACTATGCATCTTCTCGATAACAAGAAGCTTTACGATGCAGCTACAAGGGAAATCAAGCAGATGAACACGAAGTGCGTCTCTCCAGATGAGCTGATCACAGCGCTTTCGGGTGGAAACCAGCAGAAAGTTATCATCGGTAAGTGGCTTGAACGTTCTCCTCAGATCTTTCTGATGGATGAGCCGACAAGAGGTATCGATGTAGGTGCGAAGTATGAGATTTACCAGCTTATCATCAAGATGGCGAAGGAAGGTAAGACAATAATCGTAGTCTCATCGGAGATGCCGGAAATCCTTGGTATTACGAACCGTATAGCAGTCATGTCCAACCACAGGCTGGCTGGTATAGTCAATACGAAGGAAACGAATCAGGAAGAGCTCCTGAGATTGTCTGCCAAGTATCTGTAAGGAGGAAGGAATGGCTGATAACAACGCTATGGAAATCAGAACCATAGAGAATGACAGAAAGATACAGGAATATACTCAAAAGCTTCGTGAGCTCAGGAAGAATGGCGAGACAAAGGTAACAGATACCAGGATTGACATCACTGCGCTCAGGAAGAATCAGCTGATTGAGGTTTCAGAGAAAGAGAAAGCAATTGCAGAGAAGAGAAGAGAGCTGGAAGAAGCTAAAGCAGTTGCTGCTAAGAACAAAGCTGAAGTGAACAGGATTTCCAAGGAAGCTGTAAAGTATGTAAATGCAGTCTCCAAGGAGATAGAAGCAGCTGTCAATGCGAAAGAGAACAAGCGCATGGCTGGCGCTAAAGCTTACTATGCGCGTGAGGTCGCTGAGATAAAAGCTAATGGAGAGAAGCGTAAAGCTGATATCCAGAACCGTATGGCAGGAAGCGATCCGAAAGTTATTAAGAGCGAGCTTTCCGTTGCCTCCTATGAGACAAGAAGTGCTCTTTTCGATGCTAAAAGCCGCTTCCAGTCAGAGATCAATAAATCAAAAGCCGCGAAGAATCAGGCATATGTCGATCATATCCAGAAGAACAGAGAGCTGAGAAACGGAAAGACCAATTTCGGCGAAGATATGAAGATGAAGTGGATGAATTACAAGACGAACTTCCGTCCTTCTTCATTCCTTCTTGCCAATGGCCTTTATATCGCTATCATCATCTTCTTTATCATCTGTATTATCATTGCTCCGATGAAGGTAAACAGCAATCTTCTCACATTGCCTAATATCTTCACGATTCTCGAGCAGTGTTCAACAAGGATGTTCTATGCATTGGGAGTTGCTGGCCTTATCCTCTTGGCCGGTACCGACCTCTCGATTGGAAGAATGGTTGCCTTAGGTTCTGTCACGACAGGTCTTATCTTGCACCCGGGTATGAACATCGTCTCATTCATGGGCATGGGACCATGGGATTTCTCGGCCATTCCAATGGCTCTCAGGGTTGTGATGGCTCTTGTCCTCTCTGTTCTTTTCTGTTCGATCTTCAGTGCATTTGCAGGATTCTTCTCAGCTAAACTGAAGATGCATCCATTTATCTCTACAATGTCCACGCAGCTCATCATCTATGGTGTTCTCTTCTTTGGAACCTCTGGTACACCAGTTGGATCTATCGATAGAGGTATCAAGGAGCTTATCGGTGGAAGATGGGTTATAGGAATGCTTGGCAATGGACAGCTGATTACCTTCCCGAAGCTGATTATACCTGCAATTATTGCAATTATCGTTGCATGGCTTATCTGGAATAAGACAACGTTCGGAAAGAATATGTACGCAGTCGGCGGAAACGCAGAAGCAGCAGCTGTTTCCGGTATCTCAGTATTCTGGGTTACGCTTGGTGTATTCATTATGGCTGGTGTCTTCTATGGTTGTGGTTCCTTCCTCGAAGCTTTCAGGGCAAACGCTTCAGCTGGTACAGGACAGGGCTACGAAATGGATGCTATCGCAGCTTGTGTTGTAGGTGGTATCTCGTTCAATGGTGGTATTGGAAAGATCGGTGGAGCGGCAATAGGTGTTGTCATTTTCACATCGCTCACTTATTGTCTGACATTCCTTGGCATTGATACGAACCTGCAGTTCGTCTTCAAGGGATTCATCATCCTTGCTGCTGTCTCTCTCGATAGCATCAAGTATCTGAAGAAGAAATGATTCTCTTCTGAAAACTGAATGAGCTGGGAGAAATCCCAGCTTTGTTGTTTGCAATGGTAAAAAAAGCCTTCTTCCTGATTGTCATTGTTGTTTCCCTGTTTCTATCCTGCCACAGTGACGAGAAGCATATTGGCCTTCTGATTTATGATTCCGATGATACTTATATCAGAGAGGTCAAAGAATCAATCGTAGAGACTTCTGAGGGCGGCATAGCTATCGATGTGGTCTATGCCGAGAATAGCCAGCAGAAACAGAATGAGCAGATTGAGAAATTCATAGAGCAAGGCTATGATGCTTTGATAGTCAATCCTGTAGACAGGACTGCAAGTGGTGTGATCATCGATAAATGCAAGCAGAATGATGTCCCTCTGGTTGTCTTCAACAGAGAGCTTGTGCGTGAAGATATGGCAAAGTGGGATAAGGTCTGGTATGTCGGCTCGAAAGCTGAGCATTCGGGTATTATGGCTGCTGATATCATGGCAGATTACTGGTATACGCATCCTGAAGCTGATAAGAACAATGATGGTGTCATGCAACTTGCTGTCATAAAGGGGGAGACAGGGCATCAGGATACAGAGCTGAGGACAGAGTATTTCATCGAGGCTCTGCTGAGATCTGGCATCTCTATTGATAAGCTTCATGAAGATACAGGACTCTGGAAGCGGAATGGTGGATATTCTGCCATGACGGATTTCCTGTCCTATTCTGGTGATACGATTGAGGCAGTCTTCGCAAACAATGATGACATGGCGCTTGGAGCTGTTGAGGCATTGATGGAAAATGGTTATTTCAATGGCGGGGCATTTATGCCAGTTGTCAGCATCGATGGTACTCCTTCCGGACAGAAAGCTCTGGAATCCGGGTATCTGATTGGGACAGTCTTTCAGGATGCTGCTTCGCAAGGCAGGGCAATCTATCGCATCGCTTCAGCTTTGGCAGAGGAAGTGGAGCCAACTGAGATGCTGATAGGATATCCGGTGACGGACGAAAGGTATGTGTGGATTCCCTATCGCCCGCTTCCCGGTATCTGGTGAATTGCGCGGAGTGGAGGAGCCGCGCATGAGCTTTCCTCCTTCAGTGCTCCTGCGTGTGTTGTAGGGGTTTGCAGGAAAGCATGTGATGGTATCTGCTCTCAACTATATATACGCAATAACCCTCGGATATTGTCAGGAAATTCAGATATTTTTCTTCACAACAGGCTGTATCGGTTCCAGATGTGGTATTGTGATGGTCACAGTTGTGCCTTCATCTAACTCAGATTCAATCTTCAGTCCATACTCATTGCCGTAAGAAAGCTTGATTCGCTCATCGATGTTCTCAATGCCGATGCCATTGCCATCTGTCAAATGCTTTCTATCTCTGTTCTTCTTTGTCAGCGATGCCTTTGTCTCTTCATCCATGCCGATGCCGTTATCGTGAATGATGATTTCGATATTATCACCTTCGGCTCGCACTTTTATCTCTATAAGCCCTTCTTCCTGCAGATATTTGATGCCATGATAGATGGAGTTCTCAACGATGGGTTGTATGATCAGCTTGATGGTAGGAGTATTTTCCAGCTCTTTCGGCAGGTCAATCGTAAAGCGGAATTTATCACGGTAGCGCATTGATTGGATATCAAGATAGCTCTCGACATGTGAAAGCTCTTCTTTGAGCGTTATTATATCGTGGCCTTTCGCTATTGATATTCTGAACAGGCTGGCAAGGGCTGTTACCATCTTCACGACGCCTTGGTTATCACCGGACTCAGCCATCCAGACAACGCTGTCGAGTGTGTTATACAGGAAGTGTGGATTGATCTTTGCTTGCAGTGCATCCAGCTCTCTCTGTCGTTTCAGCGCTTCTGTTGTCCTTACTTTATCCATCAGTTCTTCAATCCGGATAATCATTAGCTCGAATGATCTTGACAGTGATTCAACTTCCTTCGAGCCGTAATGAGGTGCCGTGAATGTGAAGTCTCCATCACGCACTCGTCTCATATTTGTTTCCAGCTCTCTCAGCGGTCTCGTGATATGCATCGCAATAAGCGATGATGTGATGATGAGAACGATGATGGAGAAGAACATTATGGCAACTAGCGTGATTCTGAAAAGCTTCAGCGGCTCGAGAAGTTCATCCATGAAAGCGATGCCCACCAGTCGCCATCTTGTGTGGCCGACTGTCTGGATGATTGTAAGCCTCTCCCTTCCTTCGAATGTCGAGATATATGATCCGAAGACATGCTCGTTTATGCTTTCTAGATCCTCATGTTGAAGCACATCATCCATAATCCGCTGTTTCGGATGATAAACCAGATCTCCGTCATTTGAAATGATGTATATGTAGCCTGTGTCAGAGAGATGGGCGCTATCGAGGAGCTCTGCAACCGCATTGAAGTTGAGTTCTATCAGAAGCACTGCAGGTATTGCCTTGCTCATCGCGCGGTAGCTTATTGTTGTCGAGTAGGAAATCACATATCCATTACCCCCTAGGCTGCTTCGCTGCGGGCCTGTGAAGAAGAAGTCTCCCTCTCCGCCTAGTGCTCTGCTGAACCAGAGTTCAGATGCTATGGAGTCTTTGCTATCGTATATGGCGGGCCTTGTTGAAATAAGCATATTTCCATCTGTACTGAAGACAGAGATACCGACTAAGTCATCTCGGGAACTGACAAGCGCTTCAAGTCTTGTCATGATTGAATCATTTTCCAGCGATGAAGAAGTCCTTGCCAGCTCTCTGATGTAATCAGAGACATCGATGATATCATTGATATAGGTGCTGAGGTTATTGTTGACTTGTGTGACTATCTCCGTCGCTGACTGCATGGCATTGTCTTCAATAGCGCCAGAGACGAGAATTGTGACGACCAGCCCGACAACCAGGACAAAGAATGAGATGGTCGCTGTTGTTGAGATGGCTATCAAAGTACGTATGGAGAGTGGTCTATGTTCTCTTTTCATCAAAGTAAGACCGAGGAAACTCAAGCCCGCGGGCTGGAGAGGAATCGGCACCCTCCTTTCATTAATCTTGTATTCAGAACACTGAAGCTTGCTTTAATTATAGATTACCATTCTTCAGAGGAGAGTGCATCAGATGATTTCTCACGTTCACAGTTTAGGCCATGCAATTGCCTCTGTCTCTCTATAGCGGCTGGGAGTTGGATCTGTTCTGAGCCCTGTACTGAGATGGAGAAATTCCGATATTTTTCCTGAAAATGAATGAGAAGTAGTTAGGTTCAGAAAACCCAGCTTTCTCTGCTATCTCATATGTCTTCGCATCTGTGTTCTTCAGCATCTCTTTAGCTTTCTCAAGCCTTACAGATGTCAGATACTGCACAAATGAGATTCCTGTCTCTTTCTTGAATGTAGTGGAGAAATAAGCAGGGGAGACTGAGATTTCATCAGTAAGCTGATCCAAGCCGAAGACAGGATCGCTATAGCGTTCTTTGATGATCATCTTGGCTTTCTCCACAAACTGTATGTGCGAGTTCTCTCTCGCTCCGTTTGCCTCTTCGTTGGCTCTCAGCGCTAGCTTGATCATCAGGGCTTCAGAACGCGAGAGGCTATTGGCATGGGAGAGAGCAAGAAAGAGATTCTCTCCTTCCAGAAGCGTTGCTATGTTTCTGCCATATGATGTGCAGATTTCTGAGATTATCGAAAGAATGCTGATGACAGTGTTCTGGACTGAAGCAGTCTCTGTGATGCCTTGGAAGAACGCTTGTACTGCTTTCTCTGTATCCTCTTTGCCTCCGAATTTGACAGCGAGTACCAGCTCCGTTCTCAGTTCTCCTGGATTGATTGCCTTATCACTTTCGAGTGTCTCGACATCGCTTATGCTGATGATATGCTGTTCAGGATACAACTGCGTATAGTTCAACGCTTCCAGAGCGCTCCTGTATGAATCGGACAGTGCTTTCACATCAGTTGCTATCTCTCCGATTCCCATATTGAATGGTTTCGAGAAATAATGGATGACTCTTGATTGCAAAAGCGAAAGATATCTGTAGATTTGCTTGGAGAAGAGGGCGGAGAAGTTCTTTTGCATACCGGAAGTGAAGATGAGGACTATCTGATTCTCATACTGGAACGGGATGACACCTTCCTCATCTTCCAGACCTTCCTCAATGACTTCCTCCACAGCTACCGAAGAGAGCGTTTCAGTGGGAAGATCTATGATTACAACAGCAAAGAGAGAGCCTTTCAACGGTACACCATAAGTCTCTGCACGCTCTTCAATCATAGTGCTGTCCAGACGTCTGGTAGGCGTAATCAGCGAGACGAGGAATTTCTCTTTGTATATCTCCATGGCATCTTTGTAGAAGGCTTCTATCTGGTTTCTGTCCAGCACTTTTGCTCGGTCATTGTCTAATCGCTCTTTAGCTCTCTTCAGCACTTCACCCATGGAAGAGACACTGACAGGCTTCAGCACATACTCAGCGACGTTGAGACGCATAGCAGTCTGCGCAAACGTGAACTCATCGTAGCCGGAGAGGATGATCACATCAACGGAAGGTGAGATGCTTTTACGAACTTCTTCGATGAACTGGATCCCATCCATATATGGCATCCTGATATCCGTGATGATTACATCAGGTACTGTCTCGGAGACGAAATCCAGCGCTTCCCGGCCATTGGAGGCCTCTCCGATGACAGAGAAGCCATATTCCGTCCATGGTGTGAGCTCTCGTATCGATTTTCTGACTTCATCTTCATCATCAACAAGCAGTATTGTGTACATCAGTGATACATCCTCAATATATTCTCAAGAAGCGAGATGAGCTTAGCTTTGAAATTCTCAGGCTCAAGCACTCTTACAGCTGTTCCGCTCTGGATTATACGCAGCATAAGCTCGATAGAGTTCTCAGCTTTCATCGAACAAATCCATTCACCTTTCTCCGTCTTTTCCAATATTGGTTTGTCATGGACGATGGTCGAGAAGGAGTTGAGAGCGCTTTTTTCTTTGAGCAACAGGCGAAGAGGAATCATGTCGATGGCATCATACTTGTCATTTTCCGTATGAGAGAATGGCTTCAGATTATCTGGTATGGTATATGTTTCATCGAGCATCCTTGCTTCAGTTATCGATGCGATATCTAGCGTAATGATGTCTTTTGTATGCCTTAGGCGGCCTGTAACTGTTATAGGCTTCCTGCCTTCGCCTTCATCCTTGTAACCGATGAAGTAAGGCGCTATCTCAATCTCCTCTTTGTCAGGGATGGATGTAGCGATTCTTGCAATCCGGCCAGAGACCCAGCAGTCTATCAACACTTCGAGTATTGCATTGTAATGCCCGGCAACATTCCTGTTGTTCTGGATTGTCTTGTCTATGCGTTCAGCCAGCTGCAAAGCGTTGTCGCTGATTTTAGGAGCATAGGAGCGCATGTTCATAGCCAGTTTTCTCAGTCCTGATGCCAGATGGGGATTTGCGAACTGTGAACTGGAGGCCAGAACTTCTGCTCCCATGTTGAAAGCAAGACTTTCATACACAGAGAGCTCCATAGGGGAAGAATCATCATCATCAGCTTTGAGTTTTATCAGATTGTTATCTTCATATATCCCTATATGGTGTGACAGGTCATCGACGTATCTTGAAATAGTTGATCTGTGCACTCCAAGTCTTCTTGCAATCTCAGCTCTTCTAAGCCCCTCGGGATGCGAACGTAACAGCAGCTCAAGCTGTGCTATTCTCTCTCCTTTCATCTTCTCCTCCGATATGAGTCTATCATAATTCGATGAGGTGTTGCATAGTTGTTGCATGTGCTATCATTGATAGCATGAGCGAAGAAACCGAGAAACTCGAGATAAAAATCAGCTATCTGGAAAGTCAGTGCGACGAATTGAATAATGCTCTGATAGATGCAGCTAAGACCATCGCAGTCTTTGAGAAAAGAATAGAAGCCCTCGAACGGAAAGTCGAGGACCTGATTGAAGTTTCAGGAGAAGCACGGCCTAACCGCAAGCCACCACACTACTGATTCTATCTTGTTGTCCATTCTGTTTCTGCTTCAAAGACAGGTACAAGAGTTCCATCTTCTGCCTTCTTCACAACTCTTGTATAGAAGACAGGATTGGCTGAAGACAGTGGATTATCTTCCTGCGCATATGTCTCTACAGCAAGCTCTTCTCCATCGAATGTCTGTTTGATCCAATGGCAGTCAATCGTCTTTATCAGGTGGGAGTCCAGGAAAGAGAAGGGGAATGCGTCACATAGCCAGTTGACGTAGCTGATGTTGTTGATATGCCCATTTGTGTCTGTATCGTAGTAAGTGGTTCTGGGGATGAAATCAGGAAGCCTGTAGCCTTTGAAATCCTCTGCGATCCTCAGCTTTCCGATATCAGGATTGATATATTTGATATCTTTGGCTGGAATCTTGAAGTGCTCCAACGCTTCATTCGGCCTGATTGGACGTTTCCTGTTGAGATCTATAATCACCCAGTGGCTGATAGCTGTGAATGCTGTTTCCCCGTCATCTGTCCTGCCTTGCACAAGACGTGGTGCGAAGAGCTTGAAAGGTTCCTCTGCCCATGTCTCGATGTTGACAGTGTCGAGCCAGACGGGAAGCTTGTCGATGGTTATCTTCGCTCTGACGATGACCCATGTCTTGTTCTCACTGGCAAGAAGGTCGGGAACACCATAGTGCAGCTTCGTTGAATGCTTGCCTGCAACTTCCTGCAGCATTATGAAGAAGAATGGTATTCTCGATTTGAAGAACCTGTCTGTATCAGCGCTTCTGACTTCTATGGAATCATGCCCGATTCCGTTCTCATCTATTGTAAACATCAATTAACCTTCCTGTAGAACAGCAGTATCGATCTGCCGTATTTCCGTTCATCTTTCAGCGTGAACGTTCCATAGCTATCTTCCCAGCATTTTCTCTCTTCCGTAGGGATATGGATAATAAAAAGGCCATCTTTCCTTACAGCATTCCCTTTGTCTGCAGCTTGTAAGATGCTCACTTTATTGTCCATAGGGAAAGGAGGATCTGCATAGACAATCGAATAACTGTGCACACCAGAAGAAAGGAAGCGTAAAGCATCCATCATGAAAAGCCTGTGGCTTTCCTCGACAAATGAGAGATTCCCTTCGATTGTAGCTTTCTTGCCTCTGTCCATCTCCACTAGATGTACTGGATCTGCGCCTCTTGAAGCAGCTTCGATAGCAACACAGCCAGAACCGGAGAAGAGGTCAAGAAATGAAAGCCCTGATAAATCTCCCAGGATTGAGAACATCGATTCCCTCATCCTGTCCATGGCAGGCCTGATGACCCCAGGAGGACACTTTATCTGCCTCCTGACATATTTACCGCCTGTAATACGCATATCCAGAGATTACTATCATTGAAGTGATGTTGGCAATATCAGGATTCTGGCCAGAGGCCTAGCTGTGGTGCGACTTTTGTCATGCCATCGATAGCAAGCTGGATGATATCAGCAATATCGATACCGAGCATCTCAGCTCCTTGCGTGATGACTTCTCTATTGACGCCAGCCGCAAATGACTTGTCCTTCCATTTCTTCTTGATGGACTTGACGGAGATTCCTTTCATCTTCTCAGGTCTCATCAGGGCCGTTGCTGTGATAAGTCCTGTCAGCTCATCGACAGTATAGAGCATCTTCTCCATGAATTTCTCAGGCTTTATATCTGTCACAAGTCCATAGCCATGGCAGCATATTGCTCTTACCATATCTTCAGGCGCATCTATCTCCTTCAGAAGCTCCGGGGCTTTTTTGCAATGCTCATCTGGAAACATCTCCCAGTCTATATCATGAAGGAAGCCCACAATGCCCCAGTACTCTGGATCTTCCCCATATTTCACAGCAGCTTCCCTCATTACAGCTTCCACTGAAAGCGCATGATGATAGAGGCTCTCTGATTTATTGTATTTCTTGAAAAGCTCTTCGGCTTGTTCTCTCGTTACTGGCATAACCACCTCCGCTCCAATTATACTCTCAAGCTGTTTGTGTGTCTCTATTTGTCCTGCAGGACCTTTCTTGCAAGTGCTTCTCTCAGCACGGCGTTCTCAGCTTTCAGAAGCCCTCTGTCATCTTCGACAATCCTCTCAGCTTCCTTCCTTGCTTTCTCTACCAGATCAAGATCGCTTGTGAGCGATGCGAAATGGAGATGCAAGAATCCGGACTGTCTGTCCCCTGTGATTTCTCCAGGACCTCTGATCTCGAGATCTTTCTCTGCAATCTTGAAACCATCATTTGTCTCTTTCATGACTTTCAGCCTGGCTTTTGCTTCATCTGTGAGATTTCCAGAGTAGACGAGGAAGCAGTAGGAGGGGAGCGTACTTCTGCCGACTCTTCCCCTCAGCTGGTGGAGAGCTGCAAGACCAAAGCGTTCTGCATGTTCGATGATCATGCAAGTCGCATCTGGAATATCGATGCCAACTTCGACGACAGAGGTAGCTACAAGGTACATCAACTTCTTTGCCTTGAAATCCCTTAGTATTGCCATCTTCTCATCATCTGGCAGCTTTGAATGGATCAGCGCGGAAGGAACACCATGGTATTTCTCCTTGAGGAACTCAAACATTGTAGTGACATCTCTTAAATCGCTGTCACCTTCATCATCAATTCTAGGATATACAAAATAAGCTTGATGCAATCGTTTGAACTCAACACCGACGGACTCATACATGCTGTCTCGCTTCTCCTCACTGACAAGATAAGTCTTGACAGGGATCCTTCCTTTCGGCATCGAACGTAGGACTGAAACGCTGTAATCTGCAAAAAGCGTCAAAGCCAGAGAACGGGGTATTGGGGTAGCTGTCATGGAGAGGATGTCAGCTCGATCGCCTTTCTTTTTCAATGCTTCACGTTGCTGTACTCCGAATCTGTGCTGTTCATCGATGATGACATAGCCGAGATTCTTGAAGACTACATCTTCAGAGAAGAGTGCATGTGTCCCGATTACCAGATCTGTGGTTCCTTCCCTCAGAGAACGAAGAAGCAGCTTCCTGCTTTCTCCTTTTACGCTGCCTGTGATGAACGCAATCCTCACTCCAAAAGGGGAGAGCAGGGCGGCAGCTCCATCTGCATGCTGCCTGGCAAGAAGTTCTGTAGGAGCCATGAATGCGACTTGCTTACCCTTGGCTATCGCGTGCAGCGCAGTAAGCCATGCTACAAGTGTCTTTCCAGAGCCTACATCGCCTTGCAGCAATCTGTTCATAGGTGTCGGACTGTCGATATCTTTCCGTATCTCAGCGCTTGCATTTACCTGGTCGTCTGTAAGCGTGAAAGGAAGCTTTCCCAGGAATTTCTGTTCTATCAGCGATAGCTTGCTCTCTCCTGTCTCTTTCCTCTGGGGCTTTCTTCTCAGTACTTCCAGTTCCATCAGCAATAGTTCCGTGAATGCGAGAGTTGCAAGCGCGGCCTTTGCTTCTTCCATTGTCGATGGGAAATGAATTGCGTTATATGCCATGTCATGGTGCATTAGCGATAAGCGCTCGTACATCTCCAAAGGCAGTTCATCCTCTATTGGAGACAGCGCAGAGAGAGAATAGATCTGTGCATTCCGCATCAGCTTCTCTGTCAGTGAACCAGTGAGAGGGTAGATAGGGAGAATCCTGCCAATTCCAGACTCTTCTTTCGTTCGTTTTATCTCGAATGAAGAAATCTGATAAACACTTCTGTTCTTTATTGCTTTGCCATAGATGTACCAAGAAGAGCCTAAACGAAGTTGCTGTTTGAGGAAGTAGCGATTGAAACAGAGTATCTCCACTCTGGTTCCATCATCATCCATTGCCGTGACTTTAAGTGTTCTGCCAGCTTTAGAACTGAACTCTGAATGGCCCATGATTGTGATTCTGCATGAGATAGATGCATCCTCGATGCTGGCATCTCTGAATCGTCTTTCCTCCCTTCTGTCATCATATGCCCTTGGGCGGAAGCGGATCATGTCTGAGAGAGTGCGTACACCAAGAGAGAGCAGGTCTCCAGCTGCTTTCTTGCCAACTCCTGGTGCTTCTGTAATCTTTCTCTCTCGTTCCATCCGTACCTCAGAAAGGAATGCTCATCGCCAATGCTGCAAGAATCTCAAAGAGGCGTTTAAGCACAAAATAAAGTGCGATGTTTATAGCAAGCGAAATGAGTGCTACCGTGCTGTCTTTTGGGATGGATTTCGTGAAGCATTTCCTCACCATCTCTGTGATGGGATCCGAGAACTGTCCTGAGATCGCATACATGCCGGGATTTCTGGAAAAGGATGCGATGACACGGAAGATCAACATGATGATCGTAAAGAAGAGGAATATGGAGAGTCCATAGATCCAGAATGCTGAGATGATCTGTGCAATGATTATTCCCAGCGTCAGATAGCCAAATACTCCGAATACTGTCAGCAATGACTGTACGACAGCGAGCAAGCCTATCGCGATGATAGGAGAGAAATCGAGCATCCCGATTCTCGCTTTTGATGAACGGAACAGCCCTAAGTATGGATCGACAATCCTTGCCATGTAATAGCTGAATGATCCAACTCTGGGATACGGGACGATCCAGGACATAATTATCCTGATCCAGATAATAAACGAATATATTTCCAGCAGTCTCGATAGAAACAGCGCGATAGACATTAGAATATGCATTCGATTCTCCTCCTATAGGAAAGTTAAGAAATCCAGACCTTTCTGACCAGTGGTATCTCTTCAAGTTCTCCCATCAGTGTCCTCGAATAATCTACATGGAATATTCCACCGGCTCTGAGCTCTTCTGATACATTGCCGTCGATTGTGAATGCAACTGGAGTGTATCCGCTATGATCTTGCAATGCCTTGCTGATAGCTCTGAGATCTTCCTGGTAATACTTCTCACTCTTTCTCAGCTGTATATGAACCATGCTGATAGCCTCTGGTTTTAGATCGTAAGGGGACATGACCTCTGAGAGAGTGAAAGAGAGCTTTACATCTCCTTCCTTCCTTCTGAATGTACCACGGAAGCCATAAATATGGTCCATTTCAATCTTGTCTCTGAGCATCTCATAGGTTTTAGGGAATGCGACTGCATCAACATCTCCCTCTTTTGTCTGGAGCGAGATGATTGCCATCTTCTCTTTCTTTGCTTTTGTGATCACTTGCCTGATGTTCGTTACTAGGGCTATCAGGGAAGTCTCCTGATCAATAGCAATTGTGTCAGGATCTGCAAGATTGACTCTCACTGAGGCTGCTATCTGATCTGCATAGACATCGAGAGGGTGACCGGAGATGTAGAAGCCCAGGTATTCCTTCTCCATCTGAAGCTTCTCGGCCATTGGTATAGGCTCAGCTTCCCTCATCTTGAAATCTCCTACTACAGGATCTTCGGAAGAGAAGAGCGAAAGCTGTCCATATGCTGTGGCTTCTTTAGCTTCTTTGTCGAATCTGAGTGCATCTTCAAGATTGTTCAACAGTGTTGCTGTATCGATTCCGAGCTCGTCGAAGGCTCCAGCTTTAATCAGCGACTCTATAGTCTTAGAGTTGATGGATTCGCCCTGGCGGGAAAGGAAGTCCATGAAGTTCTTGTATGGTCCATTCTCATCACGCTCTTTGATGATATCGCCAACGATGTTCTCTCCGACGTTCTTGATGCCTGCAAGCCCATAGATGATATCACCATCGACAACATTGAAGTGCTTTTCTGACTTATTGATGGATGGAGGGAGTATCTTCAGCCCATATTTCGGCGCAAGGTTCAAATACTCCGTGAACTTGGCTGGATTGTTCATCTCGTTTGTCAGGTTGGCTGCCAGGAACTCTGCAGGGTAGTTCGCTTTCAGGAATGCTGTCTGATAAGCAACAATTGAGTAGGCGACAGCATGGGACTTGTTAAAGCCATAGCCGGCAAATGGCTCGAGAATATGGAAAATCTCTTCAGCATGCTCTTCAGAGAAGCCATTCTTGACTGCTCCGGCTTTGAACTTGATGATCTCCTCCGCAAGCTTCTCTTTCTTCTTCTTACCCATGATACGGCGGAGGTTGTCAGCTTGGCCGAGTGTGTAGCCTGCGATAATCTGGGCAACTTGCATGACCTGTTCCTGGTAAACAATAACGCCATATGTTTCTTTCAGCACGTTCTCCAAGCACGGGTCAGGATACTTGATTGGTATTCTTCCGAACTTAGAATCAATGAACTGGTCGATGAACTGCATAGGACCTGGTCGATAGAGCGCGTTCAACGCGACAAGCTCTTCGATTGTCTGTGGATGTTCTCTGCGGAGGATGTCGGCCATGCCGTCCGATTCGAACTGGAATACGCACTTGGAGTCGCCTTTGCAGAGCATATCGAATGTTTTTTTGTCATGCTCATCGATTTTGTTTATATCGAAATCGGGAACTGTCTTCCTGATAAGCTCCACAGTGTGCTTGATGAGCGTAAGTGTCTTGAGCCCAAGGAAGTCCATCTTTACAAGGCCGCAGTTCTCAATCTGCGTCATAGGGTACTGCGTGGAGATGGATCCTGTTTTAGGATCAGCGTAGAGCGGAACGTATTGATCTAGGTTCTCCCTTCCGATAACAACACCAGCTGCGTGGAGAGACGAATGCCTGTTCAGTCCTTCAAGTCGTCTTGCTGTATCGAAGAGTTCTGCATATAACGGACCTTTGTTCTCTATCTCTTTCAGCCTTGGCTCGAGCTCAAAAGCTTTGTCCAGCGTCATCTTCAGCTCATCTGAGATGAGTGAACAGATTTTGTTTGATTCCTCGAAGGGAATATCGAGAACACGGCAGACATCCTTGACGACAGCTTTCGGCTTCAGTGTTCCGAATGTGATGATCTGTCCTACTTTATCCTTGCCATAATGTTCTGTGACATACTCAATGACTTGGCTGCGTCCTTCGAAGCAGAAGTCAACGTCGAAGTCGGGGAGAGAGACACGTTCCGGGTTCAGGAATCGCTCGAAGATGAGATTATACTTCATCGGATCGACATCTGTGATAGTCGTTGCATAAGCTACAAGAGAACCTGCACCGCTTCCGCGTCCAGGACCGACAGGGATGTTGTGTGTCTTTGCCCAGTGGATGTAGTCACGAACAATCAGGAAGTATGCAGGAAAGTCCATCTGGATGATGATGCCAAGTTCGTAGTCGAGTCTTTTCTGCAACTCTGGCGTTACGACAGGGTAACGTTTCTTCAAACCTTCATTTGCCAGATATGTCAGATACTCCGCATCGTCCTTGAACTCCGGTGGAATCGTGCACTTAGGAAGAATCGGGCCAGGAAAATTAATCTCAAGATGGCAGCGTTCAGCAATCTTTCCAGTGTTCTCCACAGCTTCAGGACACCATGAGAAGAGCTCAGCCATTTCCTCCGGAGTACGGAAGTAGAATTCACCTTCTTTATAGCGCAACCTGCTTTTGTCGGTTTTCTTAGTGCCTGTGCCAATGCAGAGCAGTGTGTCATGGGCATTCCAGTCATCTTCCTCGATGTAGTGGATGTCGTTAGTGCATACAGGTGGGATGTCGAGCTCGCGTGAGAGACGGAGAATCAGGGGAAGGATCTTCTTGTCCTCTGGAAGTCCGTGATCTTGCATCTCCAGATAATACCTGTCGCCAAAGACCTGTTTGTACCAGAGAGCTCTTTCCTTCGCTTTCTCATAGTTGTCATGGAGAAGATTCTGCGCAATTTCGCCAGCAAGACAGGCGGAGAGGCAGATTAAGTCCTCGCTATGCGCTTCAAGCACTTCGTGGTCAATTCGCGGTTTGTAATAAAAGCCTTCTTTGTAGGAGATGGAGTTGAGCTCCATCAGATTATGATAGCCTTTATCGCTCATTGCCAGACAGATGAGGTGGTAATACCTGTTGCCATCGGATGCGGGGGACCGGTCTTTTCTGTTGTCCGCGATGTAGAATTCGCATCCGACTATCGGATTGATGCCTTCCTTTCGGCATGCTTCGTAGAAAGTGACGGCTCCGAACATGTTGCCGTGGTCTGTGAGAGCCAATGCTGTCATGCCTGTTGATTTGGCTTTTGCGACATATTTCGGTATGGACGCTGCTCCGTCAAGCAGGGAGTAGTCTGAATGGTTATGGAGATGTACGAAACTCATTGCATCAGATTATACCGATAGCTTTGGCTTTTGTCCCGGGTTATCTGTGTTTTCCACGATTATCTTGCGTAGCCGGATGCCTCTTCCACTGGCGCTGTCAGCGTCATTTCATTGAGGTTGTCGACGATCTGATGGACAATTCCGCTAGTACGTGTCCGCTGCAATGGTGAGATATTCTGGAAAGATGATTCGATGAACGTGAAAATCATCGACTCTAGCGTGTAGATCTCATCATCGTTGAGAGGAAAGCGCAGAGAGGAGAAGATGCTGTCGATATCACGAGAGTAGCAGACACCATGAAGAGGGTAAGTGAAAGCTATCTTGGGATTGATGAGGATGTCCTGATCGAGCGTGGCAGTGAAAGCAGCAGATACTGAGTTCTCAGGATCGAGCATGAATGAGCCAATCTCTCTGAAATACTGGCAGTTCTTTTCGCTGAAAGCGATTCTCACTCTAGAGATGACTCCCTGTGAGGGAAGCTGGATTCTGCCATTTTTGTCCAGGAGTCTTGTAATCTGCATCCAGCGTGAGTGCAATCTCTTTTTCTTGATGAATTTCACTTCGGCAGTCGCGTCAAGCACTAGCAGTGTGCCAGGGAATGATGTTGTGAAATTCTTTGTGCATATAGTCCCTCCGATAGTCGCACGGCGGGTTATCAGACGGCTACCGATTGTCTGGATGTTGTCAATCAGTACGCGGGGAAGGACTGTTTTTCCTGTGCTGAGTATGCCATCAAGCGTTACCATCGATCCGAATTCAGCGAATCTGTCATTGCGTTGGAAGCGATGGAATTCTTCGATATCACCAAGGTAGATAATCTCTGCGTTCATCATCCGTGATGGATATGAATTGGGTCTGGACATGATGAACGTGCCACCTGCCCAGAGGGAGGATGTAGGGTAATGTAGCGTTATAGATGCATACTCGCTGAGGCTTTTCGGTGTATGTATATTAGGAGAGCTAAGACCTTCGTACATTTCTCTTCCTCCTTATCTCGATGCCTTTGAGGACTATCTGCACTTCATCTTCAGGATCCATGCAAGGACATCGGACTATTGAGAGTTCTTTTAGTATCGTTTCCGGATCTGTGATACCTTCATCTATCAGGGATTCGAAGATTAGGGAACGGGAAGCATAGCATTCAGTGCATGGATAGCGGCCAACGCTCTCGTATGCTTTCTCTATATCCTTCATATTCTTCGTCCTGCGGAAACTATCGAATGTCGTGACAGTCTTTCCTCTTATCTCAAAAGCTGGAACCATGCATGATAGCACTGCTTTGCCATCGAGCAATACGGTACATAGTCCGCACATGCTGCCATTGCAATGATTGACATGGCAGTCATCTCCCATGTTCTCTCTGAGTATCAGGGAGAGAGGTTTGTCAGAATTGAGGGAGAGGGTAAGCGTCTTGCCATCTATCGTGCAGTCTATCTTCATTTCTCAGCTCCTGTGAATGCAAGATTGATCTCTGCATCGCTTATAGGCAGCGCATCAGCTTTTCCTCCAACTGCCTGATGCAAAGCATTGTAAAGCGCTCCGAGCGTCAGGCCTCTTGCCAGCTGCTGTATGGAGGAGATTGTATCATCCGTTCCATCCTCTGTAATTTCGACATCGATATGGAATGACAGTGGTATGCTCATGCCATTTTCCTGCAACGTCATCATGATGGTACGTCTTACTGAGTTTTCCAATGACACTCTATCCATGATGGACGGAAAGGAGAGAGAGGCCCAGATGCCTTTGACTTGCGGTATCATCGTAGCTTTATCGATTACGACTTCGCAGACAATGGCTCCATAGCCAGAATTCTCAAACTCGCATGGATAATAAGTATTCTCTGCATCGAATTGGATGGATACAGGTAGTTTCTCTGTGTCTTTAAGCACGCTCAGCCTCTTTGCCGCGCTCTCCAGCTGCAGTGTGAAAGAGGCCACTAAGCGCGATAGGACATCTGGACCAGAGTCGATTGTATCTGGACCCGGGTCTAGGAACATCACGCCTTCTGGCCTGTCGGGAATGATGCGCTCCGCAATGCGTTTCTTCCAGCTTTTCATCGTGCCCTGATGTGTGAGTGCCGATGTGTTGATAGTCACATTATGCTTCTGCGTGAATGTCATCATCGCAGAGAATCCTGTTTCTTTTGAAAGCGTTGTCGAGAAGCCTGCAATGCCAGCACCGCTGGCCATGCCAATGCCCTTCAAGTATCCAAGGAGTCCAAAATCCTCTTTCTGGAATGTGTTTGCAGACCACTTCCTGTCGAAAGACGATGATGCAACGACTTTGTCCATGCATTTTTTCTGCTGTGTGAGATCGAAGCCAGGAATGTAGTCTGTGAATTTCCGCTTATCTTTCTCGATCATCTGCCTGTATAAGTTTGGTGTCATGCCGGCACTCTCAGCCAGTCTGGAGATGTGGTACTCTGTGGAGGAAAGCGCTTCCGAGTAACCAAGCGAACCGCAGAAGGAAGCAGGGTGGGATGGAGAAGATATAATCTTCACGCTGCCTCTGAAGCCTTTAAGAGGATAGGGTGGAATCAAACCAGTCATAGCCTGCCTCTGATACTCTTCAGGAGCAAATGCGAATGCGCCTTGATCGATTGTCATCTCTGCAGTCTCGAACTGTGGCTTCATATCTTCATCGAGCAGAACTTTCCTCTTTACATTGACAGTTGGTCTGGAGAAGTAGCACTCCTCGCGTATTTCAGAAGGCAACCCTGTCCTGATAGTAGCTGTTGCTGCAATAGCTGCCAGCACGGCAGGTTCAATCAGGAATTCATCATGCTTAGCTGTATATGAGAGCAAGTGGACGATGATGTTTCGCTTTGGGTATCCTGTAGCGCGTTCGACAGTATCCCTGATCAGCTCAACCCACTGTGAAGGAGCTTCGATGTGCATGTTCGAACCTTCCATCCATGCTGTGACTGTATAGAGCTTTCTGTTCGGCCTTGCAATTCTAGTTAGATTGAAAGTAGTTGTTATTTCTCTGTATTTATCTTCCTTGTTCTCTTCCATCTCCCCCCAGCTGTATTCAAGACTATCAGGGAGAGTTACTGCTTCAGGCTGCTCTTTCAATGGCTCTGTGGAGAGCTGTATCTCTCTCATCATCAGCTCTGCTGATTCATAATCCGGGGCAAAGAGAGCAAGGACTATCTGATCTTTGTAAGAGATTGTCTCTTTCGCTATCAGGGGCATGGATCGGCCCATGAAGCTGATGCTGTTGGTTCCGGGAAGGTCGCTTCCAGTCAGTACAAGATAGCGCGAATCCAGTTCCGGCAGCTTCAGGTCGGAAATGCGCGTTTTCCCTTCCTTCGCATGGAGGAGAATGCCACATCTCATATTGTAACGTGAGAAATTCTTACGATCTGCCATGGAAAGAGAATATCATCTTGAGTGAAGAAAAGCCACACGATTTGCGCGTATGGCTTGGAGTGAGCGTTGCCCGATTGTGATTACCACAGGTTTGGACGCATTCAGTAGTGGAAAGAACGCAGAATATTGCTAGTTGCACATTATGGCTGAAGTATTATTTGTGTTATTATCATGGCATGGGCATTAAGGAAGAGATAGATAAGCTGACCGAAGAGCTGAAAGTCTATCAGGATAAATATTATAAAGAGGGAATTTCCCTTGTTTCAGATAACGAATACGACCGGCTGACAGATAAGCTGATAGAGCTCGAGAAAGAACATCCAGAGCTACAGCATCCAGATTCTCCTACAAAGCGGGTTGGCTCCGATCTCACGAACGACTTTCCGGAAGTAAGGCACACGATCCCTGTGCTTTCACTCGATAAAGCCTATTCAGACGAAGCTGTCCTTGATTTCTTCTCCCGTTCCATCCAGAAAGAGGGTGGTGCGCTGTCTTTTGCTGCTGAAGAGAAAATTGATGGCATCTCCATGGTCCTCTACTATGAGAAAGGCATGCTTGTCAGAGCAGTGACCAGAGGCAATGGAGAAATTGGCAATGATGTCACTCCGAATATAATGACGATGCGTTCTGTTCCGCTTTCGCTTCCTGAAGCTGTGGATATCGCGGTACGTGGTGAAGTCTATCTTGAGAAGGCTGACTTCGAGCGTCTGAACGCTTCTGAACCCGATGAATCGAAGAGAGCTGCCAATCCACGCAACCTTGCGGCGGGGACTGTGAGACGTCAGAAGAGCAATGAAGCTGCAAGAGTTCCTTTGACGATCTTCTGCTATGAAGGTTTCTGGAGCGATAAGAGCGAGACGCCTGCTGACCATTTGCATATTCTCTCAAGACTCAGAGATCTTGGCTTTAGAATCAATCCTCATCTTGCTTTCTTTGATAGTGATAAGCAGAAAGCAAAGAAGAAGCTTTCAGATGCGAATCTTGAAGGCGATGCCTATGGCTTCGATGAGATTGATGAGTTCATCAGGAAAAAGACAAAGGAACGTAAGAATCTGCCTTATGAGATTGATGGCCTTGTCTTTAAAATCAATGAGCTCGATGTGCGTGAGGCGTTCGGTTATACAGAGCATCATCCGCGCTGGGCTATTGCTTATAAGTTTGAAGCTCCACAAGCTGAGGCAAAGCTTTTGGATATCACAGTGCAAGTGGGGCGCACTGGCCGAATCACTCCGGTTGCTGAGATAACTCCGACAAAGCTCGGTGGTTCCACAATCCGCAGGGCAACGCTGCATAACCAGGAGTATATCGATGAGCTGGAACTCGCTATCGGGGATACTGTCTCTGTCTCCAAACGTGGTGATGTGATCCCCGCTGTCGAAAACGTGACAGAGAAGAACGAAGAAGGAAATACGACATATCAAATGCCTGCTGATTGTCCTTGCTGCCATTCTCCGATTGTACAGGTTGGCGGGCTTCAATATTGCCAGAACTATGACTGCCCGGACCAGGCTAAAGGCAGAATCTCTTATTTCGCTTCTGCTGATGAGATGGATATAGAGACACTAGGACCCAAGACAGTTGAATTGCTTTATGATGCTGGGATTCTGAGGAATATCGAAGATATCTACACTGCAGATTTTCAGCAGGCTTCCGGCTTGCCTGGTTTGGGAGAGAAGAGCATCGAGCTTTTGCAGAAAGGCATCAAAGAAAGCGTTTCAAGACCTTTTTCAACAGTTCTCTCAGCACTTGGCGCTGCCGATATTGGTAAAAAGAGCGCTGAGATACTAGTGAAGAATGGCTTTGACTCGATAGATAAGATAATCGATGCAGCAGAAAGGCAGGATGTGGCAGCATTTGCATCAATTCCTGGCTTTGGTCTGATCACAGGTGAACGAATTGTCAAAGCGTTCTCTTCCAGCTCTCTCAGAAATACTATAGAAGCGTTAAAGAAAGCTGGTGTTCATATGTCAGCTTCAGAAGATAAGAACGAAGATGGCGATGAGGCTCAGATCTTTGCGGGGCAGGTCTGGTGTATTACAGGCTCATTCCATAATTTCAATCCACGCTCGAAAGCGCTTAAGGAGATTGAAAAGAGAGGTGGCAGGACTGTCAGTTCTGTAACTGGCAAGACAACGCATCTGCTTTCAGGTGAGGGCGGTGGTTCAAAAAGAGCTGAAGCAGAACGATTAGGTGTTACAATAGTGGATGAGAAAACATTCATGGAATTATTGGGGAAGGGCGAAGAAGAGCCAAGGGACGATGAGAGTGGCCAGTTGTTTCTCCTATAGTGACCTTATAGCGAAAAATAATGTATAAGGAGTATGGAGGCTATTTATGAATATCCTTGCTGAAGAGCTGAACAGAACTCTTTCTGACAGCGTTGCGTACGGCTTTCTCTCCCCGACAGGTAGAAGAATGTATTTCCCTAAAGGCATTGTCGCACAGAGTGATGAAGCTAAGGAGAAAGCGAAGAAATATAATGCTACAGTCGGTTTGGCTACAAAGAATGGTGAGCCTTTCTATCTGAGCGATATCTGGTCTACATTTAAAGAAGACGTTTTCCGTCCATCCCAGATTTTCTCATATGCTCCCGGTGGTGGTGACAAGAAGCTCAGAGCTCTCTGGCGTGATAGCCTTGTCGAGAAAAATCCGACTCTCAAGGGCAAGAGATTCTCTCTTCCCATCGTCACAGGTGGCTTGACGCATGCAATCAGCATGGCTGCACGTCTATTTGTCGCAGAGGGCGATGAGGTCGTGTGCCCTGATCTTTTCTGGGATAACTACGATCTGATCTTCCGTGATCTGATTGGTGCTGAGCCTGTACTCTTCCCGTTCTATGGAGAACATGGTGGTTTTAATATCGAAGGTATGAAGAAAGCGCTTCTTTCCGTAAAGGGTGATAGAGCGAGAATCATACTTAATTTCCCGAATAATCCAACCGGTTATACACCATCAGTAGAGGAAGCGAAAGAGATAGTCAACGCTGTCGTCAGCGTCGCAGAGACAGGTAAGAAAATCCTCGTCATCTCAGATGATGCTTATTTTGGTCTTTTCTTTGAGGATGGGACAGAAAAACAGTCTCTCTTCTCTTATTTCGCTGATGCCCATGAGAATATCTTTGCCATCAAAGGCGATGCGGCGACAAAGGAAGAGATGGTCTGGGGCTTCAGAGTTGGATTCATAACATATGCTTCCAAAGGCTTTACAGATGTCCATCTTGATGCGCTGACGAAGAAGACTCTTGGGCTGATCAGATGCACAGTCTCCAACTGTGACAGACCGGGCCAGTCGCTGATTGTTGAGGCAATTGAGAGAGGAAGCCATTATAATGAAGATAAAGCTGCATTGTTCGCAGAGATGAAGAAACGCTATACGATAGTCCATAAAGCTGTGAAGAAGCATGAGAATGAGAGTCTTCTCACCCCATATGCTTTCAACTCTGGCTATTTCATGGCGTTCGATACTCATGGAAAGAGCGCTGAGGATCTGAGAACCTATCTTCTCGATAAGTATCAGATTGGCGTTATCAACATCATGGGTGGAACTTTGAGAGTAGCTTACTGCTCTGTTGAGCCAGAAGGTCTTGAAGAGCTTATTGATACAATCTATCAGGCGGCAGGAGAAATATGGAGCTAAGCACGAAACTCTACATCCTCGATGATAACGGACAGAAGTTCATGGGAGCTGGTGTACTATGGCTCCTTGAAGGCGTTGAGGAGACGGGTTCATTGCTATCAGCTGCAAGAGGCATGGGGCTTTCTTATACAAAAGCGAGATTCATGCTGGAGTCCCTGGAAAAAGGTCTGGGGCAGAAGATCCTTGACAGGAAAAAAGGCGGAGCGGAACACAGTGGTGGCACGCTCACACCTTTTGCAAAAGAGTTTATTTCCCTTTATAGGGAATTCCAATCTGAGGTAAAGGCGGATGCGGAGCGGAGATTCCGTGGATTCTCAGCTTCCGTTGAAAAGCTCATGGAGGAAGGAAAATGAGTACTATCGCAAACAAATCGCAGTACGATTTCACTATCGAGACACTAGGGCCTGCAAAGCTCAGTTCCCCAATCAGAATGTCAAAGAGGGGCGGGGATGGGCTTGCTGACTACGTGCGTGACACAGATCGAATCCTGTTCTCAATCGAAGCTGAGGAAGTTGGAGGAAAGTCAGAACTTCTCCATTCAGATACGCTCGAGATTGCAGGTCCAAGAGAGAAAATCTATTTCAATCCAGCTCATGTTCATGCTGCTATCTGCACATGTGGTGGCCTTTGCCCGGGACTGAACAATGTCATCAGATCTGTTGTGCGCTGTTTCTGGTATCGCTATGGAGTCAGAAGAATCTCAGGCATACAGTATGGTTATCTGGGATTGCTTGAGAACTCACCCTGGCCTGTGATTCCTCTCGATCCAGATGTTGTCGATGACATCCTTGAGAAAGGTGGTACGATTCTTGGTTCTGCCCGTGGCGGTGGAAAGCAGGTCGAGGAGATTGTCGATTCTCTCGAGAGAATGAACATCAATATTCTCATCGCAATTGGTGGTGATGGCACGCTCCGCGGTGCTCAGGATATCGGAGAGGAAATCAAGAGAAGAGGCCTTAAGATTGCTGTTGTCGGTGTTCCTAAGACAATCGATAACGATCTCTCATTCATCGATGCTTCCTTTGGCTTCGATACAGCTGTAGCTCAGGTTGTTCCTGTTATAAGGGGAGCACATGCAGAAGCTACAGGTGCAATCAATGGCATTGGCCTTGTCAAAGTCATGGGAAGGGAATCAGGTTTCATCGCAGCTAATGCATCGCTTGCGCAGTCCGATGTCAACTTCTGTCTCATTCCAGAGTCACCTTTCGATTTGGAAGGTCCTAATGGACTTCTTGAGAACGTCAAGAGGCGTCTATTGGAGAGAGGTCATGCAGTTATCCTCATTGCAGAAGGTGCTGGACAGGAATTCCTGCCAAAAACAAACGAGACTGATGCATCTGGCAACCTCAAGTTCCATGATATCGGTATATTCCTTAAGAATGCCATGAAGGATTATTTCTCTGAGCAGGGAATTGCTACAACAATCAAGTATATCGATCCTTCCTACATCATCCGCTCCGCCCCTGCAGACAGCTACGACTCCATCTATTGCGCTAGAATCGGAGCACATGCTGTTCACGCTGCAATGGCTGGCAAGACACAGTGCATAGCTTCTAGAGTCAATAACCAGTTTGTTTATGTTCCTATCAAGGTTGCAGTCTCAAGGCGCAGCCATGTTGATATCGAGGGATCTCTCTGGAGAGACGTCCTCGAGAATACAAGACAACCATTCTCAATGAAGAACGAAGGTTGAATATAGGCTCTCCCATGTTGTGGCATGGGAGAGTAGTTTAATATGATCAGGCAGTCCGTCTTTAAAATCGCAGATAGCACATGGTGCATCAATGAATTTAATCTCGTCAATGCTTTTCTTGTAGAAGGAGAGGAGAGCGCTGCCATCATCGATACTGGCTGTGGGCTTGGAAATATAAGGAAAGTGGTGGAAGGCTTTGTCCAAAAGCCTCTTTCAGTATTTCTTACGCATTCCCATCCTGATCATACTGGTGGTATTTACCATTTCACGGATTGCCCAATCTATATGAACAAGGATGATGCCAATACTGAGATATTCGGTTTCAAACGTGATAACGAGTTTAGAAGGAATTACGTTCTTTCGCGTGGTCCTGTAAGGAATCCGGAACATGTAAGTGAGATGCTCTCCCTGATACCGTCTTCTCAGCCTGATTGCACTTTCTCTTTTGTGGATATAGATGATGGGACAGTGCTCAGCCTTGGTGGCAGAGAATTCGAGTGCATTCATACACCAGGACACACAGAGGGAAGCATCTGTTTCCTCGATGCATCACGGCGGATTCTTTTCAGCGGCGATACAGTGAACAATTCTATCATCCTTCCACGTCAGAAGGACAATAATACATCACTTATCGAGAAGTATCATAATACGCTGCAGAAGCTCTGGCAGAGAGAAAGCCAGTTCGATGTACTGGCTATCGGTCACGAGTCAGCTACTGTTGGAAAGGACCTGATTCATGATTATCTATGTCTCTCCGAAGGTCTTCTGAATGGAAGTATTCGAGGAGCATATGAAGAGAAAGGATTCAGGAAAGGGGATGTGGCAAGACTGGGGAAAGCAGAGCTATGGTATCAATGTGACACCTAAGCTCTAAGTTCAGTGCTTCAGTGTGTGACACAGCTGTAGCTATACGTTTTTCACTGTTTCTTCGTACAGTCTGTTGCATTAATTGTATGCTAACTGCAATCGAGGAAAAATGACTGATTTGTTATTCCTTTAAGTGTATGAATTTGAAGGTGAAAACTCCAAAAAATGAAACTTTATTCCGAAAAACATAAAATTTTTCAAAAATTTTTCTGAAACCTCTTTTCACTTTTGTTTGAAGTCGCTATATTATGGCCAGAAAGTGGAAGCAGAACTTCCATTCT
>JADIMT010000091.1 GCA_017694595.1 Candidatus Ornithospirochaeta stercoripullorum
TGGTATATAAATCCAAATCTAATTTCCGCTGAAAACATTTCCTCCAACGCAATCGACTCTGCACAAAGCTGAACATGATCCGCCTTATCTGCCCGTTCTATACCTCGCTTATACTCAACAGGTATTATCTCCCACTTTCCACTATGTCCTGGTATTGATATACCATCATTACGTTGATAGAACTCTACAACATCACAAATACCAGAAAGACGAAGTACTGAAGAGGAGACCCGAAGACCTCGTAGAACAAATTTGTTCGAACGGCTTTCATGAATCTCCTCGTCATGAGCTCTCTGATGAATAATCTCACCCTCAACAGTACGCCAATTGTCATGCCATTGCTGCTCTATATGAATTAGAGCCCATTGACGACGACAAAAACAGTAATGTTGTATCCCTGACATCAGAAGATAATCATCAGGTTCACCCAAGTCTTTCAATACAGTTCACTTCTCCAGGAATCGCTTCTTTATCGATGATAACATCATAATCAGAAAAACTTCTTGGAACAGTTATACCATTCTTTCGTTTCACTGAAACGGCATCAAAAAGCTGCCAGCTGGGAGCATTTCCATAAACCGATGAATGCTCAAAAACTATAAGCTTTCGCACTGCCATTTTTCCTCTTATCGCACTATGATCATCTTCAAACATATTCACTATTGCATCCCAAAGAAGTTCCAAATCATCATTGGAAAATCCCGTAAGTTTAGCTTGATTTGCAGAGATAAAGCCGTCCATTCGATACAATCCATATGGAATAATCGACTTGCTACCCATCGTATTACGTTTATCCTCAGCATCTTTAGCAGTCGAAAGAGCTATTCTTGTCAATGTAATATCACGAGGCACTACGGGATCGATACTCTCTGCGAAGCAAAACTGAACAGGGCCTCTTACTTGCCCACTATTCAATGCCCCTTTCACAAATGTAGTCATTACTGCTCCAAATGTCCTGATATCATAGAATGTGTTACACATGAAATCACGGATGCTCTTGTCAACATCATTTTTCTTTTCCTTGATTTCTTTTTTTAAATCCTTGATTTTAAGATCATCAAGAGCTCTATTATCTTGCTCATTAAGAATAGCACCTTGTCTGATATAAATATCATATCCAGGTTCTCCGTTCTTTACCATTTCTACATAATTGCGAATCTTTCTCTTAATACAAACATCTGTAATAATACCAACACCTGTCTCAGGATCAATACGTGGCATATTATTTGCATCAGGGTCTCCATTTGGATTACCATTCTGAACATCAAGCAAAATTGTGAAATCATATCGTCTATCTATCGGATTCATCTGTTTCCTCCTTTTTTTCTATTGAATTGATTTGATGATAATAACCAATTATGAATACCCCTTGTTCCTCAAGCGTCAAATGAGATGGAAATGACTTACCAAGAAGCGACATAATATCTACTATCTGCTCTTCAAAGTATCTCGCAAGTCCCGGTTTATCTTTTCGTTCAAGAGTCTTCAAATGCTTGTTTGCTAAAAGCAATACGCTAGGGAATGCAATACTTGGTGTTGCACAGGCACTATCAAAGAATCTATCTTTTATTGTCCCTGCTCCATTTGCTGCACGCTGAACATTTTCAAGTACCGCAAACAATCTTCCAAGTACATAAGGCTGATAATCCGACTTATTATTCAGTTTCACTTCCGCAACCTCCTTTTTTCTGTTATCGCTGCTATTTTTAAGCAAATATGCCTTTATAAAAGCAGCTCTTATTGAATTTACATTTCTGTCAGCCATTATTCTTGAGATAATCTTCGTATAGACTGATTCTGGATATCTTGTATTACTTATGATGCTATCCAAGAAATCCGCTGAAAGCCATACAGGTATATCAGAGGATTTACCACCAGGCAAAAGTAGCTCATTGAGTAGTCTGAAAGGTCCAACAACCGCTTTCCCACAAATGATAGCTAACCGCTCATAGTGGTGAATTATATTTTCCAAGATTTTTCCGAATGTGTTGTGAGTGAAATACGAGACTGATAAACGACCATTATTAGGAACCATTCCAAGGATATAAAAATCAACATCTGAATCCAGCTTTTTCTCATTGAACTCTACTGGCAAACCACTGCTGATACGCCTGAACATATTTTTTATATCTTCTTGATCAATTGATTTTATCGCAGATGCATCGAGCAAGTTTATAAAGAACTCATGGTATTCTGGCTCTGCAGACACCGCCCAGCATACAAATGTATTAGCTCCTATTCTAAACCTTGAATCTGACAACATATAGTTCAGAGCAGTCGAATATGAATAAGCAGCATAATCACTAATACGAGCATTGGCATTCTTCGACATTCCATATGATTCAAAGACTGGATTGTTAAAACTGACCAAGGAAGAACCTGTCGAAGGTCCATCAAACATCCCATTTATTTTTGGATGGACTGTAACAGCAGGAAGCTCCTTTCCTAGTACAGTACACATCTGTTTTTCCGCTAGTCTTGATTGAAAATGAGTCATCCAGCAATCCCAGAGCACATCATCATCCAAAGCATCCATACCATCTACTCGGAATATGATTGAACCACGGAACGAACCCATATATCCTTTTATAATAGGATTATCAAAAGCTTCTGAGACTTTCCACTTTTCAAAGAATGATAAAATAGCTTTACCACAAACAGAATTAGCACTGCCGATTACACTCTTATGCAACTCTGCAGATGCTTTGAATTTCGCTTCCGATAACTCTCCTTTTTCTGGATCAATACCTAAAATGAACATGGGCGTATCACAAAGAAAATAAGGGAATATGCCCGATGTTCTTGTTGCTTGAAAAGGGACAATCTTGAAGGGATTCGAACTCTTTATTTTTCCTTTCTCATCCTGAGTGGTTTCTACTAGTGACACAATACCAGTAAGGTCACCTTTAAGCGATAAGCACAGAACAGTATCCACATTTCTAACGCGACTTTGGCCGTATTTGGGATAATTTTCAATCTTCCCTAAAAAGGCATCATTCAAATCACAAAGTTCTCTTATCATCGGAGAACCTCCGCTGATGAGACATCTATCACTCCGTTTTTCATAACAGCATGGAAATACAATGGAGTAATACAATCAGGATTTGAATAATCCAAATCATATAGCATAAGACCAAAATCACGATCCTCATGTATGGCTGGTATCTCTTCTCCATCAAGCCACTGCCGAAAGAATGCAGAAAACTCCCTACAGCCAAAATATGGAGTTGAGAAGCACTGCCCTTTTTCTAGTCTTCGGCTTACTATTGCACATACTTTACCTGGAGTATCATCCGGACTGCACTTGTCAGTCATCGCAAAATGAGCCTCGATTACATAATGGACATCAATCAAAATACGCGATGTACGTGGTTCACGTGTATCAGAATCTATATAAATCACAGATTTGTAAACTTCAGCAGGGTCATTAATCCTTGGAGTTCTTTTATTTATCTCATTCCGTTTTATAATCTCACTCCGTATAGGATTCAATACGTGAATTCTGTCTATCTTCCATTCAATCGATGGATGCCAATAAATAGCACTAATCATCGCACGAAGAGCAGATGGCGTGGGAATGTCATACGAATATCTCTCAACCTTAAGCTCAGGACGTGTAAAACATGCACGAGGTCCCCAGAATTCAAAAATCATCACTCCCCCCTTATCAAAACAAATTAGAAGAAAAAAGCTTCTGCTTCCTCCTTGTGGCTATAACATATACCCGTATCCTCATTATAACATGTCTCTAATTTCAGCACACAGAAAGTTTCAAATATTATTTCCACACTTCCGTCTGCAATCATTGCCTCTGCAACATATACAGGACAGCGTACAGTGAATTGAGAGGCTCGTCTCAATAAGTCACGAGAAACTCCACCTTTTGTTATTTTCTGATATATTTCTTCTGCATATTCATTTTGTCTGATGAATATACCTATGCTTGTGCCATCAATAATCTTTATTTTATTTCCTATTTCCTCAAATGGTAATCTATCTAGCCGGTATCTAAAAAGATCAAGGGCATCATCTGTACGTGAATCGCGATAATACATTTTATAGTATTCACGGATAGACTCAGGAGATGAAATATCATCATACCTATCCAGCACAAATCTCGTCGCATTACATTTTCGGGAATAGTCAGCATAATTCTTCATTGAACATAGATTAAAAATATAAACCTTGCTTGAATCAGATTTGTTCAATCCTTCTCTGTTGCATCTTCCTCCTGCCTGAATAATAGAATCAAGGCCATAGATTTCTCGGAAAACAACAGGAAAATCCACATCAACACCAGCTTCTATCAAGCTGGTGGAAACAACATGGCATATTTTTCCTTTTTTTAACCGTTGTCTTATTTCCAAGAGAATACAAGACCGCGAATACGGAGTAAGATTTGTACTCAGATAATAACGGCCTTCTACAGGAAGAGCTTCATAAATCATTTTCGCATCAGCCTTTCTGTTCACAATAACGAGAGACTGCATTGGCTCAGAAATACGCATAATGAAATCCTGAAAATCATTAATATCCCCAATATTCACAAAACAAACACGGTTAAATACCGGATCAGCTGACAATTGAGAAGAAACTATTTCAACAGGTTTATGCTTATTTAAGAAACAATCTAAGGACGGCTGCGTTGCTGTGCATAGCACTGCTGTTATTCCATAATTCTTATCACCGACAAGTGTCTCCAAGAGAGATGAAAATAAAGCAAGATACTTTCGAGGAAACATCTGCGCTTCATCAAAGATTATCACACTGTCAGATATATTATGTATTTTACGACACTTGGAAGGTATATTGGAAAAGAGTGATTCAAAGAATTGTTCATTAGTAGTAACTATTATTGGAATATCCCAATTCTCTGCAGCCAACCTCATTCTAACAGCTTCCGCATCCTCGCCCTCTGAAAAGTAGATTGGCGATACGGAGTGATGCTCAAGCACATTTTCATTTCCTGTTATTTTTCTTATCACTTCAGCATTTTGTTCGATTATACTTGTATAAGGTATCACATAGATTATACGTCTAATATTCTTATGGTTACGTGCATGAGAAGCTGCAAAAGCCAGTGAAGAGAAGGTCTTTCCACCTCCTGTAGGAATTGTTAAAGTATAAAGTCCCTGTTTCATGCCTCCATGCGCAATACACTCCTCAAGCATAGCATTCCTAACTGCATTCAATGTTGATGATGGAGAGGATTGTAAATATTCATCAGCCTTTTTAAGAATTATGTCACATATATTTGCAAAATCATACAGATGGACGGAATCATCATTTTCCATGAAACGTCTAGTGTCAGAATAATCTGCATCAACAAGTGAAGAGAATAGAAAGTGAACTCGAACAAACCATTGCATAGCTGAAATATCATGGAATTCATTAATAGTATTATCACTTGCATCTGGACGGCCAAGTTCATCAAGAAAAACTCTGAAATCATCTAGTTCTGGATTATTGCATATCATCGATAAAAATGTTCCTGTTTCATATTTGTCCCCTCTTCCCATATCAAGAAGCCCTGTATGATGAGAAGCGATTGCTATGGATTCTGCAATACGTTTCTCTCTAAACATCAGATAAGCTCCTGCAGAAGAATGGTTTACACGAGGACCGCCTTCAAGGCGTTTAGCAAATTCTTCCGTACATTTTCCAATATCATGATAAAGACCTGCATAATATGCATTAATTCTGAACCCGAAATGGGAAGCAAATGAAGAGGCAAGTGTTGCAGTATTTTCAAGATGTTCAATCAGAGACTGTTCACGCTCATTACATGTATGTGCTTTTGCATCAGAAAGAGATATCAGATTCATTTCTTCTCCTAACAATAAAACCCATAGTATTGGTTCATAAACGATATAATTGATGGGACTGAGGACGACATTTTTCCTAAGCCAAGAGCTTCATAAGGAGTCTGTCCCAGTTCCCTTTCAATCCCTATTGGTTGGTTAAGCCTGAGAGCTTCATTCACGCGGGAGATTGGATGAGGGGAACCATCTTTCATTACCCAGGAGGTAAAGCCATGTGCAACATCGCCGGCATCGACATCGCAAGCAGGAAGTTCGACTATCAAATCATTGACGGGAATGGAGCAAGCCTTTCCAAAGGCAGCTGTGAGATGACCCGTGACGGATTCACAAGCTTCCTTTCCAATGTCCCGGAGGATACCATCTTCGTGATGGAATCCACAGGACGTTATCATAAGAATATCTGCCATTTCCTTAGGTCCAAAGACCTGGAGGTCTGCGTGGAGAATCCGATGATGATCAAGAACTATGTGAAGTCCACGACTCTCAGAAAGACAAAGACCGACAGTGCTGACGCCCTGAGCATTGCAAGATACGGCCTTGCCAATTACGATAGGCTTCATAGGGAGAAGCGTGCCATGGACGATGAGGTAATAAGCATAGCAAGAAGAAGGCAGGAGGTCGCCGAGGACAAAGCCAGGGCCAAGACCCAGCTCAAGAGTGATCTCTCGCTTGCATGGCCCGAAATCCTTTCCGTGGATGTGTTTACAGCTTCCATGCTCTCCTTTCTCTCCTCCTTCGCATCTCCTGATGAGGTTCTTTCCGCGGATAACGCAGAGCTTATGGATGCTCTCATACAGGATAAGGGACGCTATCTCTCCATCTCCGTGGAGGACATCAAGGGCTATGCA
Organism: Candidatus Ornithospirochaeta stercoripullorum; assembly: GCA_017694595.1. Taxonomy (GTDB): domain Bacteria; phylum Spirochaetota; class Spirochaetia; order Sphaerochaetales; family Sphaerochaetaceae; genus Ornithospirochaeta; species Ornithospirochaeta stercoripullorum. The sequence continues at coordinate 6,671 of JADIMT010000091.1, forward strand.
ATAGGCAGCATCGGAGTCCCCGGATACGCCGACCTCGTCAAGGACAGCGCGCAGAAGATTATTTTCCTTGAGAACCGCGAAAAGGCGCTCACGAAGGCCCTTATCGATCATGAGAAGAAGGTGCATGCGAAGGAGCTGGAGATACTCCAGTCCATTCCAGGCGTCGGCGAGATCACCGCAGCCCACTTCATGGCCGATGTCGAGGACATCTCCAGATTCGCCACCTACCAGAAGCTCATCGCCTACATGGGAACGGATCCTTCCATCTATCAGTCCGGCGAGAGCCTCAGCAGGGGCCACATAACAAAGCACGGCAACAGGAGCCTCAGGAAGTATGCATACATCATGGCCCAGCGCGCCATTATCTATTCCACTTTCTTCCGTTCCTATTACGACAAGAAGAGGAATGAGGGATTCAGCCATAGGAAGACGATGGTCGCCGTGATGAACAAGCTCACGAAGATCATCTTCACCCTCCTTACCAGAGGAGAAATGCATAAGGAAGAATCCTGATTCACATTCCTTCTGCTTTCTCATTCTTTATATTTGACTCCTTGTATTATTTTACCATCAAACCACTCGACAAATAAAAATTCCTTTGAAAATATGAAATACAAGATCTGGAAGCCAGAAGGGACCTCTTACAATCATCGACATGGATACAAAAGAATATTGGCAGGCCGCCCCTTCCACTCTTTAGCCATAATAGTGATGCTTCTTTAAAATATTTTTGCAGAAAGAAAATACGGATAGTACGCTATACTGTAAAAGGAGGCATCATGAAAAGAATAATCATAGCGCTTATTGCAGTCATGATGGCATTGCCGCTTTCCGCTGCATACATTACAGCAGCAGTCGGAGAGGACTTGTATATCATCGATGACAAGACAGGAGAAGCCATCTGGAGAGTTAATGAAGGGAAACGATACCCTGTTCAGGATGGAAATCTCGCAGAAAGTGAGTATCCAATTAAATCAGACTATGGGACATTTTCTAAATATGGTCTCGATTACAGTCTGAGAGCAAAGTTCACGGATTCAACGATATATGTCAATTTCGACATCTCAAAAGGACTGACAGCCATGGATCCTGTCATAGATGACTTGCTGGACAGCTCATCATATTTTTACATAGAATGCTATGATGAAGATGGATTCCTGCTTACAAAAGAAATGATAACTCTCGATGGAGCCACTCGTCGCGTTGACAGCGAAGCGAATCCCACAGGGCTTTATGTAAATAAGGAATTTGAGAGCTCTGAGGATATACGACAGCTCGTCTCATACATTGAGTGCACGTATTCAATCTCTTCCAGCATCACGCCTGCCGCTCCTTTGCTTGACATTCCTTACTGGCTCATCGGCAAATGGAATTCCGAATATGATGAATACACATTCACTGCAACAGACTTGATATTCTTTGACGATTCAGTCAGAGCATCCATATCCGATATGATCAAGGATGGAGAAGAGAATGTGTTCCAGGAAGATGTCACTGACAGTAGCTATAGCCTCACACTCGATGGAGATACAATCAGATTCACGAAAACCGACAATCCTGATTTGATTCTCGTCAATGAGGAATATGACCAATACTTCATCCTCAGAGACGGAGCGACATTCAGCCTCGATCCTTTCGATGAGATTCCAGACTGGCTCAAGGGAGACTGGCTCTATCTTGAAAATGAAACGGAATTAACATTCTCAGATGATGATTTCTATGATGATGGTGATTCATTAAAAGATGAATGGTCCAAAGCATATCTTTATTATGGCGGTACGATAGAAATCTCTGATTCACTAATCGACGATGTTTACACAATCGCCATTGTAGAAGATGGAATGACTTATTCGATTTCATTTGAGAAAACCGATAACAACAATTTCGTACTAGTCAGCGCCAGTGACGGGGAACAAGCTGAACTGGTAAGGAGCGGAAGCGAATCAATCAGCCTCAATGAAATTCCTGATTATCTTAAAGGAATCTGGATAGACTGTGCGACAGATAAGCTCATTACAATCTCAGATAGTGTGATATCAGAAGATGGCAAATCGCTGAAAGCTGAAGCTGTAGAATACTTCATCAACTATGGCGGCGATACAGTAATCTCCGACAAAATCAATGAAGATGGCAGCTATAGCGTATCGACAGCGCAAGTGACAATGACGTTCTCCAGGACTGATGATGAGAATATCATAGCCATGATAAAAGTCATCAATGGAGTCAAGTCGCCGCAGCATCTGATGCTGAAAAACGGGACAACACCTGATTTCGGCAAACTCGACTCAATACCGGACTGGTTGATAGGGCACTGGACAAATCCTGAGATTGAGTTTGAATTCCATAACGATTCCACAGCCAGCATGAATGGCGAAGATATCCTCTCTCTCGTGCAGTCTGCATTCTATAATGACAACATCCTCATCAAGCTTGAAGACGAGAGAGCTGATGATGGATCATACATAATCAGTGCGGGAAACATCAGCTATACATTCTCCCCTGCTTCCAACACAGCCCTGCTTACTGTCACTGACAGCAATGGAAATGATTATCTGCTTGCCAATGTCGAAAAGAAAGACTTTCTCGCATCTCTCGATGAGATACCTGACTGGCTGATTGGAACGTGGAAATGCACATCACCGGAATGGGAGTTCACAATATCGGAGGATGATTTCTCTGAAAGCGGAATCCCATCATGGAAGGAAAAAGCTCTGGATGAATATCTTGCAAATGGCGGAGAAGAAGTCCTTTCCGACTCATATCTCAGAGGTACATATGTCATAAACACACCGGAAAAAGAGATAAGATTCAGCAGGACAGGCACTCCAGACAATCTGATGGTTACAGCCATTGAAAATGGAAATGTCACATATATGGAAGCTGTAAGAAACTGATAGCTTGGGACTGGTTTTTGAGCCAGTCCCATTTCTTACTCAGCCATGCCGTCTGTGATCAAGGCCTGCCGTGGAGCATCGATGCCTGAGAGATACATCAATGTGTATACACTCTGTGAAAGCTGTATGCGCTCAGTAATGAGCGTTACCTGATCCTGAATGACTTTGAGTTCAGCTTGCAAGACATTGCTGTCAGAGGAAGAGCCCAGAGCTTGCGCTGTTCTCTCCTTCTCTGCTTTCATCTCATCCAGATCCAGCTGCATCTGGGCAAAAGCTATCTTCTCTTTTGAAAGCTCTGCTGCATTGTATGAAGAGATGACATTTTCTTCTATTGTGCGAATCGCAGTCTCTTTATCGATGCTTGCCTCTGCTATGCTGCTGTCTGCCCTCTTGATATCATTAAGCTTCTTGCCACCATCCCACAGCGTAGTGGATAGCGCAACTGTGATGTTCAATCCCCATGTATCATCATCGAACCAGTTGGAATCAATCTTGCCGCCATAGGAGGCAGAGACTTGCAACGCTATATCAGGTTTGCCATAGATGCTCCCTTCCGCAATCTTTTTCGTATAGCCCTGGACTTTCTCCATGCCCTCAAGCATCTGTACCGAAAGCCTGGATGGATCGGTGGAAGCTGCAACCAATTCATCAACGCTGTATGAAAGAATCGTATCAGCGCTGCTCTCATCTGGCGTGTAGTCGACATCAGCCATCGTCAGATCATCAATGCCTGTAAGCGTTCTTAGAGCTTCAAGGACAGACGAGTACTGGCTGTCTATCTCCTTTCTGGAAAGCGCGACCTGCTGCTTCTGTATCTTAGCATCGAGGACATCCTCCTCCAGAAGCATACCTTCTTCCTCTGCGGTTTCAGAGATTGCAATCAACCGATCCGCTTTTTCTTCTATCTCAGAGAGGAGAGGATAGATGCTATCCATATAATACAAAGCATCGAGACGCGACTTGAGCTCAACGATAAGCTGGTTCTCTTTATCGCTTCGCTCCATGCCCCGCAACCCTTCGACAGTCTGGAAAAGCTTGACTGCATTTGACAGCTTGCCCCATGTGAAGATTGGCTGTGTGATAGTCAACTGCCCTTGTACACGGTTATTGCCCATGTTCATAGAGATATCCAGAGGATCAGTCCAGATAGAATCGACTATATCAGGCAATCCCTGTATATCTCCAGGACGTAGTTTGATCGGTCCCATCACAGGATTAGCCATATATGTGCCTGTGATGAGCAGATCTATCGATGGCGTATAAGCGCCCTTTGCATCTGCTGTATCATAATGTGCTTTCAGAACTTCCTGATCTGATTTGAGCAAATCCGCATTGCCCTCTTCCATCGCTTCTATAAGTGTATCCAGTGTGTACTTCTCACCTTCCGCTGCGGCTAGCGGAAGAAGAGAAAGGAACAAGGATAAGAATAGAAGCGCTAATGAGACTTTCTTCATATGATTGAATCCGGATCAATGTTGCTGACATCGTAGATTTTCACGATGGCATCCGCATTGCCTGAATTGACTGGCCAATCATTGGTACCTGCATAGCACACGCCATTCTCTTCAACAGCCGCAATGATATAGACATAAGTGCTATCATAATCCTCGCCATAAGCTGGAGACATCGTATTCCACCTGATAGTGAGATTCGCAATCGTTCCACTTGCGCTGCCAAGACCGGAGATTATACCATCCTCGCCATCGCCGGATGCATAAGCAGCAATTCTCTTATCGACAACACCGGATGGATTGTAGTATCTAAGATAATCATCGAACTCACCACTGCTGCTCTTCTGACATTCCTCTACAATCGCTTTATATGCAGCATCTCGCGCGCCCTTGTCAGTAAAGCCGAAGACATAGACAGTAGAATCAAAGGAACTGTCTGAAGAATCCGGTCCTTGCACCGTCACAGAGACGATTGAACTGAATACGAAGTTGCAGCCAACTGCCAATACTGTAATGGCAAGAAGTACCAATGCCATCTTCACGCTTATCTTTCTCATATTTTCTTATCCTCCTTCCTTGTCCAGTCGCATGCCTTTCTGATTTTATGACGCTCAAGGATGAAGTAGAACGTCGGCATCAGAAAGAGCGTGATAAACGTACTGGTTGTCAGACCGCCCATGATGACCTGTCCAAGCGGCGCATATATCTCCGAGCCTTCACCCTTTGCAAACGCCATAGGGATGACTCCAAGAATCGTTGTCAGAGAGCTCATCAGAATTGGACGGAGCCTTGTTGCCGTACCACGCTTGATGTTGTCAAAGAGCATAGCCATTTCCGTCTCGTACGAAAGTCTGCCAAGCAGTGATTCGCCCTCTTTGATTGTAATCCCCCTCTCCTTTGCTGCTTTATCACGGGACTCGCCTTCAAGCTGGTTGATGTAGTCAACAAGGATGATACCGTTGTTGACAAGCATACCACCAAGCGTGACGACACCGAGCAGAGACACCATCGACATCGAAGAACCGAATACAGCCAATGAAAGCACAACACCGATTACGCAGAATGGAACTGTGAGCATAATCAGGAATGGCTGGTCGAAGCGCTCATAGATGAGAACGATGACCATGTAAACCAAGAAGAGGGAAATAAGGAGAGCCTGCATCAGAGGTCCCATGGAATCACCAATCAGCTCATCGATTCCTCCTACATCGGTTGTCACCCCATCCGGGAGTGGATTTGCCGCGATATACTCACTGACCCTACGTTGTATATCAGTGGTGGATTCACCTGTCAGCTGTGCACTTACAGTAAGCGATACAGCTCTGTCAGTATGGCTGATGGATGAAAGCTCTGTCTCCATCTCCAGATCAGCTACAGCATCCATTGAGACAACGGAACCAGCTTGCGTGTATAGCTTCAAGCTCTCAAGCATCTGCTGTGAAACCGGGACATCTGCAGCATCTGTCGACAGATTGATGTTGTAACGCTGGTCTGTGTCCGGATCGAGATAGATACCTGTATCCATTCCATTGAAGACTATCGCTGAAGTCATGGCAGCTTCCGTAGCTGATAGCCCAAGCGATGATAGATACTCATAGCTGGCGTTCATGACAGCCGCTGTAGAATCATATTCGCTGGAGATCTCAGCAGAGACAACTTCGGGCTCTGTGAGAAGAAAATCCCTCAGTCCTTCAGCGTACTCAAAAAGCACATGCTCATCCTCACCTATCAGCGTCAATCCATAGCCGCCACCGCCTGACATATATCCTACGAGGTAGTCGAAGCCTCCATTCTTGACTTGCACATCAGCATCTGGGATAGCTGCAGAGAGAGCATACTGCATCTCAAGGATTATCTCATGGATATCCCTGTCTCTATCAGCGACAGGCACAAGAACAACATGCATTCCACCTACATTCTCAGAATTCGATACAGTAAGCGCATCAACGGATTTTCCAGAATAGACAATGGCAGTCTCAGTCTCTGGAACTTTTTCATAGAGGATGCGCTCCGCTTCATCCATAGCTTCTCTCGTCTCTTCCAGCGTATAGCCTGTCGGGAAATCTATAGAGATATAGAAGTCGTTGTTATCAGTGGAAGGTATGAATGAGATGTTCACGCTTGTCAGCGAATAGATTGTCAGAGCAAGTACCAAGAGAGCAATGACAATGATGAAGGGAGTGTGCTCCATGCAAAATCCAAGCGCTTTTCCATAACCCTTCTCTACCTGAATCAGACCTTTGACCGCAAAGCTGTCCTTCTTCTTCAGTCTCACACCGTCATCTTTCAGGAAATGCTTGAGAAGATATGGCATATAGACCATTGCAACAACCAGCGAGGAGCCGATTGCGAACATGAATGTCAGAGAGATATCATGTAGGATATCGCCGACGAGGCCTGAAAGAAGCACAACAGGAATAAATACAACGACAGTCGTAAGGTTAGAGCCGATAACGGATTTATCGACAACTCCAGTACCTTTGTAGATTGATTCTACAACTGTATACTTGCCTTTGCCGTTCTCATCCGTATCCTGGTAATATCTGTAGATCTGATCGAGAACAACAATCGAAGCATCGACAATTGAACCAAGAGAGACGACTATTCCGGATATAGAGAGAATGTTTATTGTTATTCCAGCAACCTTCATCACGATGAACGTGAAGAAGCATGAAAGCGGGATTGAGAGACCGATTGCAAGCGTAGCTTTCGCATCGTTGATGAAAAGGAATATGATGAGGACAGCTATCAGAATTCCAAGAACGCCAGATTCAATAACATTCTTCAAAGATGAGAGAACAAGCTCGCTGTCATCTTTGATCATATGGAATTCAAGCGCTCCGCCTGTTTCCTTGACAGCTTCATCAAGGACATCCTTGACTGCGTTAGTAATCTGAATTGTGTTGCCATCCGCGCGCTTAGCGACTTCGACAACGATTATGTCCTTTCCTTCCGATGTGACGTAGTAATCCTCTCCGGGATAAGAGAGGGAGACATCAGCAACATCTGAAAGCCTGATAATCTCTCCAGAGTCCGTTCCTCCGACTGGAAGAGCTTTTATCTCATCCAAACTCTCATAGCGGCCATCAAAGCGCAAGTCAATCCTGCGGCCTTCTGCAATTGCTGTGTCGAGAGGCATTGAGATATTCGATGCAGATAGTATCTGATAGACAGTAAGCGGAGAGATGCCACGCGCGTTGAGATCATCCATTCGGAGCTTAACGGAGACTTCCGGTTCCATCGACCCGCTGATTGTAATAGTGGAAACACCTGGAATCCTAGTCAGCTGAGGACGCAGCGTATCGTTGATATACTCCGAAAGAGAAGCGGTATCACCGGATGATTCAACTGAGAAGGAAACGATTGGAAGCATTGTAGCGCCGCCAACGAGAGCTGTCGGCTCACCTTGCAAGCCAGAAGGAAGGTCACTCATCATCTGTGAGATCCTATTCCTCACTTCGTTGAGCTGATCCTCTGGATTCACACCATCCTGGAATGTGATAGTGATCATAGCGGCGCTGTTCATCGACTGGCTATCCATCGATTTGAAGTCCGGAAGCGTGACGAAATTATCCTCCAGCACATCGACGACATCACTCTCAACATCCTCTGCAGAGGCTCCCGGATAGACTGCCACGACGAAAATCTGTGGCATATCGATATCAGGGATGAACTCCATATTAGTCGAAGCAATTGAGAAAAAGCCGAAAACCGCAAGCGCCAGCAGAATCATGGAAAGGATTGCTGAATGCTTGACAGAAAGCGTTGCTATCTTCATCTCTCCTCCCCTACAATCCTGACTTCCTCTCCGGGGAGAAGACCATTCTGGCCTCGGATGATGAAGTCACGGCCAGCATACTCATCATCGATTGCGAAGAAATCATCATCTTCTGCGATTGTCTCAATCTCTATATATTCAGCTTTCGTACCATCGCTTGAGATAGCATAAGCAGATCCATCGAGCTTTCTCACGGCAAGAGGGAGCGTAAGATACTCAGCCGACTGCCAGATGACATTTGCTCTGACGAACATGCCAGGAATGAAGCCATCTGGAGAAAGGAGATGGACACGGACAAGGAATGTCTTCGATGTCGGATCCACAAATGGCGCGATTGACACGATTTCAGCTTCCGACTCATATCCATCGGGAGAGGATATCCTAATCTGAAGATTGTCCTTATTCTCTATTATCTGATGGTAATACTTCTCACCAAGCTTCAGATTGACTATGAGGTTATCGAGATCGGCTATCACTGCAAGCGGCATCTCTGAAGAGCCTACTGAACCAACAGCAGAAGGAGCCTGAATGACACTTCCACTGACAGGAGCGGTGACAGTTGCGTATGAAAGCTGGAGCTCAGCAAGTTCAAGCTGTGAGCGAGCGGCATCAAGCTGAGCGGAGAGCGTATCGTAATCCTGCTGGCTTGCACCTCCTGCATCTCGAAGCGCCGAGACTCGGGCAAAAGATGCTTCAAGCGCATCGACCTGAGCTTTTGCCTGAGCTTTCTGCAGCTCATAAGGACGTGAATCGATTCTGGCAATGACATCGCCCTTCTCCACCTTATCCCCAGCTTTGATGCAGTACTCGTCAACAGTACCGCTGACAAAAGGCACGACAGGAATCATCGCATCCGGCTCGATATAACCTGTGACAGCGATGCCCTCCTCTATCGTCCTCTTCTGCGGCTTGACGATCTCAACTGGGGAGACTGGCGTATCGTATTCTACGCTCTTCTCAGCAGAGAAAATCAAATAGAGAGCCACTGCCGCAATGGCAAAGACGACAAATAAAACTATATACCTGATTACAGAGCTTCGTTTTTTTCTGTCCATTTTCCTTTCCTGCTTTAATTTTCATTCGTTCATATTCATAAATTAACAACAGAAAAGCTTTATTCTGTTTGAATCCAACACTCTGTTTGTTTTATGTTGGAATAGTTTATTTTGACACAATTTGCATTTTTGTCATTCACAGAGCTGATGCTTTGTGCTAGTATCGGCGCCATGAGCATTTACAGCGAGATAAATGAGAAGCAAAGGACATATTTCAATAGCGGAGCAACACTCAGCTATGACTTCAGGATAAAGAACCTCCGAACGCTGAAAACAGCATTGAAAGCGAATGAAGAGAACATACTTGAAGCGCTTAATGCAGACCTTGGTAAAAGCATGTTCGAAGGCTATGCAACAGAGCTAGGAATCGTATATGAGGAAATCGGATGGCTTGAAAAGCATCTGAGGAAGCTGATGAAACCATCGAAGGCAAAGACTCCAATCACTCAGTTCCGGGCAAAGTCATATATCATGCACGAGCCGATGGGGACTGTACTCATCATGTCTCCCTGGAACTATCCATTGCAGCTGACGATGGTTCCGCTCGCAGGAGCTATAGCTGGAGGAAATACTGCAGTAGTCAAGCCATCACGCTACAGCAAGCACACTTCTGAACTGATGATATCGATACTGAGAAAGACATTCCCGGAGGAATACATCGCTTCATTCGATGGCGGACACGAGACAAATACAGCACTTCTCGAACAACGTTGGGATATGATTTTCTTCACAGGTTCCCCAAATGTCGGAAAGATTGTCCATCAAGCTGCAAACAAATATCTGACACCATGCATCCTTGAACTGGGAGGCAAGAGTCCTGTCATCATCGATTCAAGCGCAGATATTCCTCTGACAGCAAAACGCCTTGCCTGGGGCAAATTTCTCAATGCGGGACAAACTTGCGTCGCTCCAGATTACGTCCTTGCATGCAATAGTGTGATACCAGCTCTCATAGAAGCTCTGAAAAAAGAAATCGAGAAGATGTTCTCACAAGATCCTCTGAAATCAGAAGATCTGCCCAAAATCATCAATGAGAAGCATTACCAGAGACTGGCAGGGCTTCTTGAAGATGCGAATGTCGTTTATGGCGGCAAGAGAGACGATGAAACGAGGAAAATCGCTCCGACAATCATCTCCCCCGCATCCTGGGATGACAAAGCAATGCAGGAGGAGATCTTCGGACCGCTACTGCCTATCCTGAGCGTGGAGAGTGTCGATGAAGCTATAAAAATTGTCAGAAGCCATGAAAAACCGCTAGCGCTCTACATCTTCAGCAAGAAGAAGGAGAATATAAGGAAAGTCCTCTCATCACTCTCTTTCGGCGGTGGATGCGTGAATGATACAGTCGTGCATCTGACAGCGCCGGAACTTCCTTTCGGAGGTATCGGAAATTCCGGAATGGGATGCTATCATGGAAAGAGGAGCTTCCAAGCATTCACTCACGATAAGGCGATAATGGACAAAGCGCTCTGGATTGACCTGCCTGTCCGTTATGCACCTTTCAAAGGTAAATTGAAACTGCTTAGAATGCTTATGAGATGAAGATGTTACAGAAAGTACAGGAAATAGTCCTGAGGACCATCCGCTCTCTGGCAGTTGGCCTCTCTGTTGGAGTCTGCATAACGTTTTTTGCCAATACTGTCTCTTGGGCAGGAGTAGTCAACTCCGCATTCCCGTTTCTCATTATCCTCATACCTATCGGAGCATGGATTACGCTTGAAATCTATAAAAAGCTAGGTGCAATCTTCCGTCGCACAACCATCTCCGCGATCGATGTCATCCATGATATGGAAGAGACAGGAGATGAGTCAAAGCTGAGACGCGGCCGCATCTCGCCATGGATGGCGCCTGTCGCTTATATTGCTGCTGCGATTTCGCACATCACAGGTGCCTCAGTGGGAAAAGAAGGTGTTGGCGTGCAGATTGGGCTCTCTGTCGGAGAACTGATAGACAGAATCGATAAGCGCCTGTCGTGGCACGGACATCATGGCAGAGAAGACTACTATATGATGACAGCCTCCGCCGCGGCTTTCGGCTCGCTTTTCGGTTCCCCCATATCAGGAGTTCTTTTCGGCCTCATGTTTGCAACCCCTGATATCCTCAGGCTCGATGCGCTATTTCCATGCCTTGTCTCATCGTACAGTGCCGTCTACATCGCAGAGCTGCTTCACATACACAGAATGGTTATACCAGCCTTCACAGAGCTTGAAGCTACACTGCCTAATCTTGCCTGGATTATCGCGTTCGGCCTTCTCATAGGACTGCTTTCACGTCTCTTCCTGCACTTGCTCAAGCACTTTCGCGATGCGATTGCCAAGTTCTATTCAAATAGCGTGATGAGCGCGATTGTACCAGCAACGCTTGTAATGCTTCTGTCATTCATAGTCTATGGCTTCACGAAAGCTTTCGATTACAACGGCCTCTCTCTGAATCTTCTCTACAGAGCGATAGATGGCAGAGGCGTGCCATACTATGCCTTCATAATAAAAGCCATGATGGTATTCCTTTCCATCTCTGCAGGGTTTGCGGGAGGCGAAGTCGTCCCACTCCTTGTCACAGGAGGAACATTCGGCTACACATTCGCCTCTATCTTCTCATTGCAGACAGCACCGTTTGCAGTGCTTGGAGCTATAGGGATGCTGACAGGAGGAACCAATCTTCCTCTTGTATGCTTTGCACTGGCTCTAGAGCTTTTCGGATACAGCGAGCCTGTCCTGCTCTTTATGGCAGTAGCAGCTTCATACATCGCATCCGGCGATGGCAGCATCTACCATCATCAGAGAATCGCGCTGCGACGGCGTCTCAATCAAGGTCCTTCCAGATCCACCAGCTGAGGATAGGCGCACGGACAAGCCCTAGCTTATTTTGCAGCGCTATCGAAGGAGCATTGGATACAAATACATTGCAAAAAGCTTTCCTGTTCTCTTTCAGGCAAGTCGAGATGAGATGCTTTTCCAGCAGTTCACCATAGCCGTTTCTCCTGTATTCAGGAAGAACTGTAAGCATACCCATGGCATCCTCTTCATGGAAACCGGCGAATGCCATGATTTTGCCATCATCCGAAAAAAGAGCAAACAGATGACCGCTCTCAATCGCCTTTGCTATATCATGCTCGGATGAGACATTGTAATTTTCCATAACAAAGTGCAACGAATCTATTGTAAGCAGTCCTACCAAAGGGTTATCCTCAAAGCATTCATTTTTATTATACACAAAAAGATAAGTAGGCTCATTGCCTTCCCATCCCAACTCATCGATCATATATTTTGCAATTGAATCAGAGTGGACTGCAGCCAAGCCTGATGACGGTATGTGGCTCAGCAGTTCTTCATCAGCGTCACCTGCTATATAAAGTGTGCCGCAGCTATGCTTCCAGATAATGCCCGATGATGGAGAGAAATAAATACACTCTCCTCTTCCGCGCTCAGCAGCATCGATTATGTCAGCATAGCTTACGTTGTCGAGGGATCTGAGATAGCTAACTATCTTTTCATTCATGTGAATGAATATAGCACCAGACTCTTCTTTGTGATAGATTAAGCTCGCTATGGACGAGAAGAACATACGAAACATAGGCATCATGGCACATATCGATGCCGGCAAAACAACCACTACTGAAAGAATTCTCTACTACACTGGAGAGAATCACAGAATCGGTGAAGTCGACAACGGTGAAGCCACGATGGACTGGATGAAGCAGGAACAGGACAGAGGAATAACAATCACATCTGCCGCTACTACCTGTTATTGGAGAGATCATCAGATAAATATCATAGATACGCCGGGCCATGTAGATTTCACAGCCGAAGTCGAACGCTCATTGAGAGTACTTGATGGAGCTGTTGGCGTCTTCTGTGCTGTTGGCGGCGTCGAACCTCAGACAGAGACTGTCTGGAGACAAGCTGACAGATACAGAATTCCACGTATCGCATTCATCAACAAAATGGACAGGCTCGGTGCAGATTTCTACCGGGTGCTCGAAGATATGAAAAAGAAGCTTGGCGCGAACCCTGTCCCTGTATGCATTCCTGTAGGCAGTGAGAATGAGTTCTCAGGAGTGATAGATCTCATAGACATGGAGTATCTAACATTCTCTCCAGACGATGAGGGAATGACTATCATCAGATCAGCTATTCCTGCTGAGATGCAAGCCAAAGCCGATGAGTGGAGAGAGAAGCTGATAGACAGCGTTGCGTCATACTCCGATGAGATCACAGAGCTCTATTTTGAAGGAGAAGATATACCAAGAGAATTGATTGTATCAACGCTCAGGAAGTGTACGCTATCGAGGGAGATCCTCCCTGTCTTCACAGGCTCCTCATTGAAGAATATCGGAGTGCAGACGCTTCTTGATGGCATTGTCGACATGCTTCCATCCCCACCAGAGGCGGAGGAAGTTGAAATCATCAATGCCAAGAATGGAAAGAGCGAAAAGCTGCCACACAGCACAACAGGGCCTCTGGAAGCATTGATCTTCAAGATCCAAGTTGATCCACAGGCTGGTCCAATGTGCTTTGTACGCGTTTACTCTGGAACGCTCAAGAAAGGAGTCTCCGTCTACAACATCACAAAAGGCAAGAAAGAGAGAATCAACAGGCTTTTACGCATGCATGCAGACAGGCAAGAAGATCTCTCCGAACTCAAAGCTGGCGATATCGGAGTCATCATAGGCTTCAGACTTGCGCAGACAGGCGACACAATCGGAGCAGAGAATCATCCATACCTCTTGGAGAAGATGTCCTTCCCCAATCCTGTCATCTCTGTTGCCATCGAGCCTAGCAGCACAGCGGAGCAAGAGAAGCTCAATAAAGCATTGCAGACACTGGCTATGGAAGATCCGACATTCACATATAAGGACGATCCAGAAACTGGACAGCTTGTCATCTCCGGCATGGGAGAGCTGCATCTTGATGTTCTTGTCACGAGAATCAAGGACGAGATGAAAGTGAACTGCCGCGTTGGCAATCCCCAGGTTTCCTATCGTGAATGCATCAAAGCAGAAGCCTCTGGAACCGAGAAGTTCTCTAGGACCATCGCGAACAAAGAAAACAATGCATCTCTTTCAATGACAGTGAAGCCTCTTCCTGCAAAGAGCGGCAATGTGCTTAAAATCACGGCTTCCACACGCGATATCCCTGAGGAAATCATTGAAGCTATCAAGAATGGCGTCAATGGAGCATTCGCTGGCGGAATCAAATTCGGCTATGAATGTACCGACATCGAGGCGGATATCACTGAGATTGGATACGATGATAACACTTCCACTCCATTTGCGTTCACTTCATGTGCAGCTATGGCTTTTGATAAAATAGCTTCCGAAGCTGGACCTGTATTGATGGAACCAATAATGAAAGTACAAGTTTCCGCTCCTACTGAATATATCGGAGATGTAATTTCTTCCATCACGCAAAGAGGTGGTATAGTGCTCTCGATGGAATCACGTCCAGGTGCTGATACCGTAATTTCAGAAGTACCGCTGGAGAAGATGTTCGGATATACAACCATTCTGAGATCCTCAACCCAAGGCAGAGGCTCATTCAGTATGGAATTCTCCCACTACTCTGAAAAACTGAACTGATATCATAATGCTTCAGCTTTCACAAAACGGAAGCTGAAGCATTGAATAGCACAGAAACTGAACTGACTCTGCGAAGCATTAACCGACATCCCATCCATCATGGCTCATTGACCGGAGCTGCCCAGATTTCATGGCCCGGGCAATGTAATTGTCGCGGATGCTGACCGCCGCATTGTGGTATGCCTCCATCCTGCTGCCGCAGTGTCCTCATATGTCATTGATGCCTTGGCTATCGTCTTGCATGCTGAGCACGCCTAGCTTGTGTGCCTCGCATTGGCGTATTTCCCCATATCCCGTTTGCACCCAAGCTTGAATTCAAGATCCACACATGATCGTTGCTGATCCATGTCCGCGAGAATGCCAGAAGGAAGACTTGCTTATTTCCAGCCAAGATGTACTTCAATCCATAGCGCGTGGCGACACTGTGTACGCATCAGAATGAACATCCGGTTCCATCCCAAAGCTCACTGCAATGTGAGACAGGATGAAGAACAGATCACTACCCTTCACGGCACCCACGTGTTTCGGAAGACCACGTTCCTGTCCATGCTCAGTATACGAGAGGCCAGCCGTGATACATGATGCAAAGGAGGAGATACAAAGGTTCTTCACAACATTCATTGATGAATGGTTTTCTGAAAAGATTGCAAAAAGCATCAACATTGACTGAAATCATCTGCAGTAACTTTGTGAAACTACAAGCGACTAGACTACAGGAAAGACTACTATCAGGCAGACCTCATCACAGGCACCTGCACATCATCACACAAAACAAGCAAAAGAGAACAGGAAGAATGGAGTCGCATTCTTTTAAAGGATGCAGCAATCGAAATCACATTGTCCTTTGTTCTCTTTATATTCCATCGTGAAGACAGAAGAGAACATCCTGTGATTTCCCATACATGTACAAGCTCATTTCCATTTGATGCCAGTGTCAAAACAGTTTGTTTAAGCTGGACACAAACACAAGTTTTTGTCTTATTTTTGCAAAATATTGGCGTAAACGCATTCAAACAGCATGGCTAATATAAAATCATCATTTTTCTTGGAAAATGCGTCTATCGCAATATTTGATTTCTGAATATATGATAACTCACAAATACGCTGAAAATACTGTGTTCAAACTTATTTATTAAATAGTGCATTCATATGTTTATATA
>JADIMT010000092.1 GCA_017694595.1 Candidatus Ornithospirochaeta stercoripullorum
AATATAAACAGATACTGTCTCCTGCTTCAGCAAAGAGCAGGAGAGCGCATCAAGCAATCAGAAAGCATAGCCAGCACGACATACTTGCTGGATGCGATAAAAGAATTCAACGCTATCAGCACAGCATGCAAGAACATTGCAGAATCTTCGTTTAAACAGGAATGACTTCTTCAATTCCCGGAACAAGAGAACTATAGACAGAGGAGAGCTTCTCGCTTTCTTCTGCAATCTTTTTCGAGAGCGATGAAAGCCATTTTCTGTCATTCTCAAGCCCAAGGTTTCCAGTAGTTCCTGTACTTGTCCTCTTTTCGAGGGATGCAACAGGATCCTCGCCTTGCACAGCATTAAGGTTAAGTCCCACATCCTTGTAGCTGTCGCGGAAATTGCCTCCATGAAGGACTTTCTCCATAACCCTGTCGGTAGCATACAGCTCCGGCACACAGGCTTTTTCCAAAGCTTTTTCGTGCACTTCGATCTTTTCCACCATCTCCGCCATAATCAGCACCAGTTCTTCCGTGCTTCTATAGCCTTCAATAAGTGGTTCCTTTGTGTCCTGGAAATCACGGTTATAGCCAGAAGGAAGCGCTTTGATGATTGATTTGACTCGCATGGAACATGATGAGATAAGAGCTGTTCTTGACCTTGCCAGCTCAAGTCCATCAGGATTCTTCTTCTGAGGCATGATTGAAGAGCCAGTGCAAAGTTCTGCAGGAAGAGAGAAATAACCGAACTCAGGAAGCGTGAAAAGAATGAGATCCTGAGCCAGCTTGGAGAGTGTAAGAGCAATATACTCAGCATGATCGAGGAAGAATGCCTCGAACTTACCTCTTGAGTTATTCGCATAAAGCACGTTGTTCTGAACTTTGCCAAATCCCATCAAGGAGGCAGTATATTCTCTGTCAAGCGGCAGCGTCACTCCGTAAGAAGCTGCTGAACCGAGCGGGCTCTGATCCAGCACATTATATAGAGAAAGCATCATGCCAGTCTCTTCCAAGAGCTCCTCTGCAAAAGAAAGTGCCCATAGAGCCACCGACGATGGCATCGCAATCTGCATATGAGTGCGCCCAGGCATCGGTGTCTTCCTATTTTTATCAGCAAGGTCTATAAGAGCGCTAGAAGCCTTGAGCGTAGCAGAAGAAAGCTTGAGAGAAGCTTCTCTCATATAGATGCGCAACGCTGTCTGTACCTGATCATTGCGGCTTCTGCCTGTGTGAATTTTCTTTCCGACCTCCCCTAGCGTTCTTGTCAGATAACCCTCTATTGCTGTATGGCAATCTTCATCTGATAGTGTGATAGGAAAAGCATCACGCTTTCTCAGCTCCGCAATCTCCTGCAGTCCAGAGAGAAGAGAAGATGTTTCATCGGCTGTTAAAATGCCAATCTTCTCAAGTCCTTTAGCCTGTGCAGCTGAACCGATAAGATCAGAGAAGACAAGCTCCTCATCATAGATATAATCATTACGTACCGTAAAATGCTCCATCATGCTGTCGAGCGTATAATTTTTCTGCCAGAGTTTTGCCATAGTGGTTAATCTACTGAATTCGCACCTGTTTTTCCATAGCCTGCAGCACATGCTGACATAATTCAGCAGAAAAACCGTATTATTTGTATGAAAGTTTTATCAGCAATAATAATCGTGGCGATGCTTTTTACATCATGCCTGCCACAGAATGGCCGAATCGTTGATGCATTCCTGGATAAAGACAGAAGCATACCGAAGCTGCTGAAGCATGAAACGATAGACAATGCTTCAATCCGTCTCATCTACGACGAGGATGTGACGCTGACAGAAATTCTCTTCAGCGGAAAAGAACTTGACTATTCACTCTATGGTACAATCTTCGTTGTTCCCTTCGGAGAAACTATCGAGAGAGGTGAAACCGTCATCTTCTCTGTCACAGCAGAAGATGATTCCGGGAATTCATCAAAAGCTTCGCTGAGCATCACAGGCAAGAATACAGCGATACCGGATGCGCTTATCAATGAAGTTTCCATCAAAGGCACAACCGAATCTCCAGACAGAATAGAAATCCTGTTCCTTGAAAGCGGAAGCATGGCAGGATTAGCAGTCACAGATGGGCTTTGGGGAGAGGAAAACCATGCAGCGATTCTTCCTGACATCTCCGTGGAAGCGGGAGATACAGCTGTAATCTACTGGGACAAGAAACCAGAAAGCACGGAGACTATCATAAGTCATGGACGCAAAGGCTACATCATCGAAGGTGGCAGCGACACAACGTTGTCGGGGACGAATGGCACAATCCTGCTCTGGAAGGAAAGAGAGGGAGAGCTTGCAGATGGCATAATCTACACAACCGGTGAAAGCGATTTAGCAGATGGCTATGGCAACAACAGAACAAAGAATGCAGCCAGCTATCTGATACGCAAAGGAGAATGGGAGGGTGAAGCAATCTCCTCATCCCTTGTCACATCAAGCAGAGTAATAGCCCGCCTGCCTGGCGGGCCTGACACTAATTGCAATGATGATTTCTTCATCACAGCTGCAAGAGAATCCACGTTCGGCAGCGAAAATTTATATATCCCCTACGAACCGGATTAGACTTCATACAGAACCTCAATCTCCCCTGCGCTGTCGCTTTCGTTGTCCTTCTCTTCAAGAATCTCAGTGCCAGCGGGAGATGATCCGTTCTTAGGTCTCCTGAACTCAATATGGTTTGCGACAATCTCAATCGCTCTGCGGCTTGAGCCATCCGATGCAATCCACTTGCAAAGACGAAGACGACCGACGGTTCTGCATGTCATACCTTTTCTAAGCCTCTCCAGGCATTTCTCTCCAAGAGAGCCCCAGCATTGGATAGGGACAAACACAGTCTCGCAAGCTTTCTTGCCATTGCGATCGACATAGAACCTATCGCTTGCTACATCGAATTTGACCAGGCTTACAGATTCAGGCTGCTCTGCAAGTGGAATGAGTTTCGGATCATCTACCAAGATCCCTTCCAGCAAAACATTGTTTAAATGATTCATATCTGCCTCCATTTTGATATACGCAATATGTGGCGGATTTGGACAACTTTTGTTACAATTATTTCATGAAACTCACTGTTCTCTCAGTCGGGGGCTCTATCATTTCCCCTGACAAAGTCGATTACACATTCCTCGCATCGTTTGCGGAGATGCTCTCCGATTACCTTGAAAACAACAAAGATGACAAGCTGATTCTTGTCGCTGGCGGCGGTGCGCCTGCCAGAGTCTACCAAGAAGCTCTCAGAAAGATAAAGAGCGATGCAGATCCGGCGCTTCAGGACTGGATTGGCATAAAAGCCACACATCTGAATGCAATGCTACTGAAAGCTGTGTTCTCACAATATGCATATGATGACATCGTAACAGATCCCACGGACGAGAGCATAAAATTCACAGGAAGGATTCTTGTCGCTGGTGGATGGAAACCTGGATTCTCGACAGACACAGATGCAGTCTACTTAGCCACCCGCTTCGGTGGCAAAACCATCGTAAATCTTTCAAATATCAAGAAAGTCTATACCGACGATCCAAAGAAGAATCCAGATGCCAAGCCTATAGACCGAATCTCCTGGGAAGATTTCAGGAAGATTGTCGGGGATGAATGGAATCCTGGGCTGAATGCTCCATTTGATCCTATCGCTTCCCGCCTAGCTAGCGAAGAGGGCATGACTGTCATCGCTGCAGACGGCAGAAACATCGACAATACAAGAGCGATATTGGAAGAAAAGCCATTCGAAGGCACTATCATCGGTGCTTGAGCGAAAGAAAATACGGATCGGCATCTGCAAATGAAGACGGGAATGGCACATCTCGAGTGAAATCAGGGATCCAGAGGATATCATCATCTCCTGGGTCCTGCATGAAACCATCATCGATGCCAAGATCTTCAAGTGTATCGACAAGCAAATCATAATCTTCATCGCTGATGGGAGGGAAACCAGGCTCTCCTTTGGGAGGGACGAACTGAGTCATCAGAGAGAGATAGAAGTTATCTTTGTACCTCTGCGCAAAAACGCGGAGGAACTCAATTGTAGATGCTATTTCTCCTGGAAAAACCAGATGGCGCAGCAGTGTCCCCTTCATCTTTTCCAAGTCTGTTACGGGATGCCATGCTTTCACAGCATCCAGCACGGGAAGTATCACAGAAGCATATTCAGCTCTTCCGCAGAATCGGGAAGCTGTAGACGAAGAGAGCGTTTTGCAATCAAGCAAGTAGATATCAATATAATCATCTATAAGAGAAAGCGCTTCCACCCTCTCATATCCAGAGCTGTTCCAGACTACTGGAAGGGAAAAGCCCTCTCGTTTCGCAATATCAAGCGCATCGATGATTGAAGGTATGAAATGCGTGCCAGTGACAAGATTCAGCGTGCAAGCCCCATCTCTTTCGAGACTCAGCATGATATCAGCAAGTTCCCAGACAGTGACTATGAGCCCTACATCCATACCATCAGATCCAGATATCTGCCTGTTCTGGCAATATGGACAATGCAATGGGCAGCCTGTGAAGAAAATCATTCCTGAACCATGCACACCTGTAATTGGCGGCTCTTCGCCTCTATGGAGACCAGCCCAAGCTATCTTAACTTGATCGCTCTGTCTGCAGATTCCCCTTCTCTCCGTTCTATTAACACGGCAGAGATTGGGACAAAGCTCACAATTCAAATACTGATTCATATCATGATAATACACACTTTCATCATCTCTGTTGACCCTCGCATGCAAAGAGAGGAGAATTCAGATATGTCATTTTTCTTCAGAACAAAGAGCGACAAGCAAAAGCAGAGAAGAAGGCGCTTCATACTCTCAATAGATGGAGGTGGCATGCGTGGCATCATCGCTGCTGAAATCATCAGAAGAATGGCAGAGATGCTGAAAGAGAAAGGTGACAATAGACCTTTCTACTCACATTTCGATCTCATCGCAGGAACAAGCACTGGCTCCCTTATAGCTTCGGCGCTATCTCTGCCAGCAGAGACAGAGATGCTGAAAAAAGAAGAAGGAGAGGAGATTGAAGTCATTGAACAATATAGTGAGAGAAAGCTTTTCAGAACTGTAAATAGAAAATATTCAAAAGGTAAAATCATCCTCTCATCCAATCCAGAAGCATTCACATCGCTTTTCATAGCAAATGGCCCCGCGATCTTCCCCCAAAAAGGTGTCAGCTCAATCATCGGTCCCGTATTCACAGATAAATACAGTGGTACAAGCTATGAACGTTTTCTTAAGAAGCTTTATGGAGACAGCTTACTGAGTGACTTGCTTGTTCCAACATTATTAATATCTTATTCATCCGAAAATGGAATTATATATCCAATAAAAAGCTGGAATAGCAATCAATTCACAATCTGGGAAGCCACAAGAGCCAGTTCTGCAGCCCCGTTATACTTTCCTCCATTCATAAAGGATATTGATGGAGAGAGAATCTCTCTGATAGACGGGGGTGTTGCCGCCAACAACCCATCGCTTCTTGCCTACACATCTGCAAGAGAGCTCTATCCAGATTCTGATGAGTACCACATCCTGAATCTTTCTACAGGCGAAGTGAAGAACAGGGAACACAGCCCACAGATAGGAGGTCTCACAGGATGGGGTGGCAGGATTATCGGCATATTCCAGAGTGCACAGCTCGAAGTAGCTGACCTGGCACTTCAAGCTATTCCCGGAGTCAGCTATACACGCATCTGGGCACCTGTTCTTGAGAAGAAGATCAAACTTGACGAGACAGGAAAAGAGGCAATCAATGCCCTTCTGAGAGCCTCGGACAAAATCTTCGAAGAGAACAGAAGCACTATAGAAGAATGGGTAAGCACACTCTCCTCTGCAGATGTGCCTGATAGCATCAAACTCAGAAAGAATGGAGAACTTCCTCCACCTTCTCTGGAAGTTTAGAGAGCAGGGAGCGAAGCTGCAGGCCATACTCTTTCAGCGTTATATGCACGCCAACTACATCTGTGATGACTTTACATGCGAAACAGGGAACTGAATAGAGGGAGGATGCGAGTGCGACCCCATATGCTTCCATATCAGCAGCATCTGCGAAATCAACAGGCGAAGAAGAGAAAGCAGAAGATGTCATCAACACTCTGCTAGAGTTCTTATCAAGCTGTATTTTTCCGATTCTCTTCCCTTCAGGAAGGAGTGTCTCACCTCTTTCAAAGCCATAAAGCGTCAGGTCGAGATCTGGAAAGATTACAGAACCAAAAGAGATGCAAGCTCCGACAGAAAGTTCTCCCATGCTTCCAGCGCTTCCCACAGAAAAAACAGCATCAGGCTTCTCTTCGCTTATCGCCTTTGCTGTCATGGCAGCAGCTAGTACAGGACCAACACCGGTTACGACTCTGCGATAAGAAAGAGGGAAAGAGGAAAGCTCCTTCGCTGAAGAAGCCGCTACCAACACTTTCATAGGATTTTTCTCCTGATTTCATCCATGACAGGAGAGAGCATTACGCCAAGCCGCCTTTCCCTTCCCCTTCTTTTCGATTCAGCAACCGCATATGTTGCAACACTAGTCGCATGAGAAACAGATGCAAAGAAATTGCAACCTTTCATTACAAGGCCAAAGAGCAAGGAAGCGAACAAATCACCTGAACCGGGGAAAGATGCGTGCAAATCATCATACTGGAACAATCTGATTTCACCATCGTCCCATGCCGCATTCCCCAGTCCTCCGGCTTTAAGCGGAATTCCTGTGATCACACCACGTTTAGGACCAAGGGAACGCAGTACTGATATCTGATCGCGAATCGCTTTCTGTCCTTGAGGACAAAACCCATCATCCATCTCTGTCAGCAGCATAGCTTCCGTGAAGTTCGGAGTGATGATATCGGCTTTGCGCACGAGACGCAGCATCGCACTGCACAATCCTTCATCGACAGTCTGATACAGTTTGCCATTATCACCAAGCACGGGATCCACAAGACGAAGAGATGAGAAGGAGGAAAACACTGAAAGCACGATATCAATCACATTTTCAGAGCCAAGAAAACCTGAATAGATACCATCAAACTCAAGATGCAAAGATTTAAAACGCTTCAGGATTTCCATCATCTGCTGCTGTTCGTTTTCTATATAGATATCTTCAAAGCCATCCGTCTGCGTCGAAAGGAGTGCAGTAGGCAGTACAGCAGTCTCGACACCAAGTGCTTCCAGAACAGGAAGCACTACGGTAAGAGATGATTTGGAATAACATGAAAGGTCATGTATCGCCAGGACAGACATTATACGCTGAGCCCTGCAATAGCGGCGCCAAGCGTCGGCGAGTTATCAATATGGACAATCTCGAAGTATCTGCCATGCTTCTTTTCAAGAAGCTGGTCAAGGTACAGACGAGTATAGAACTCAAGGAACGCTGTCTTATAGAACGTGGTTCCATCCGCATTGATGACAACAGGAAGCCTTGGATCGGAACCTTCTCCAGACATAAGCACTGCCGCTGTCAGATTGATAGCTGTAAGCTTGCCAGCGCGCTCTATGATAGCCTTGATAATCTTATAGAGCGCTTCAGCATCCTCCTCAGATCCTTCAACGCACTTCACAAGATCATAGTCCGGGTTATGGCAATCCTCAAGATAATGGCTCATTCTGGTAGTATCGAGCCTCTCAATCTTCTCATAGCGCTCCTTGAATGTATTTGTAAACACGCCTTCCTTAATAGCTTCATCGATTACATAAGCCGCGAAAGGTCCAAGATACGCGCCGCTTATCTTCTTCTCGAACCAATACTTAGCAGGATCTTTAGTACCACTTACAAAGCCTTTATCCAAATCACCGAGCTCGAGTGCAAGACAACCAGATTCTACATTGATGATCTGTCTGCCTTCTTTCTCGGAGAGTTTGCCGATATTGCTGTTATTCTCGCTATAAGCTGTGTTCGTGCCAGTCCCCAGAATGAATCCGATATAAGAAGAAGCCCAATCAGGACGCTCTGCCTTAGCTGCCAGCAGTGTGGCGACTGTGTCATTCACGACAGAGACTTTCTTGTCAGAGACATCGTAACCACGCCTTGCAAGCTCGGCAAGCAGATTCTTTCCCAGCGGCTTCCCGATTACCTCGGGTGCTTTGATTTCCTTTGAGAATACAATAGGAATGCCATCGTGCTCTGGAGTGATGGAAGCTGCATATGAAAAACAGAAACCAATTCGATCACTCTTGTTTATCAGTCGTTCAATGTTATCAGCGAGAACTGAGTAGAACTCTGCCGCACTGACTTCTTCCTTCAAACCAGGCATGCCGACTTTCCTGAAATCTGTAATCATAGGGCGCTTGTTCTCATCAAATGTAACCAGGCACGTACGGAAATTCGTTCCACCCGCATCCATTACGATAACGCTCTTGCCAGGCACTATGCTTGAATCAGGAGAGACATATGTAGGAATCATCTGAAGAGAACTGCTGTTCTCTTTATCCAATCCCTTCCTCATCTCTGAGAGAATGAAATCAAGTGTCTTTTCTTCATCAACAGAAGCGGCACTGAGCATGTGCTTCGCTATAAAATCCTCAGTTTTTCCCATCATAACCTCCCTAAGCCAAAGAAAACTGAACTGGCTGGATATCCACATCCACGCCATTGACTGTAAAGTCTTCGGCTTCTATTGTCACGCCCCTTGAAGGGCCTCCTTCTATTCTTAGCAGACATTCTACAATAAAACCACCATTTGTCACTGCTCCCGTGACCATGATTGAAAGAGAATAAGTGGCTTCAATACCAGACCAGTCATTCGATGTGATTGTATCAGGAAATTTCTCATTCAGCAGTCTCACAGAACCATCAAGCACAGCATCCCCGCTTCCGAATAAAGGAAACTTCTGGAGGTAATCACGGACTCTGGAAAGCGTAAAGCTCTGCGACAGCTCTGTCATGATTGCCGAACTGTCCCCAGAAAACACATGCTCATTATCAAAAAAGGACAGTGAATCCCTATAAGTCGCGACATCGGATCGCACAAAAGAAATCCTGGAAGGCAGAATTCCCTCTCCAGAAACTACAACAACCCCTTGCAACGTTATGTGAGGCTCTGAGAACCAGGAAGCAAATGCTGATACCAAGCCATTGGAGACTGCTCCAATCGCTATATCAATATTGCCACTTGGCTGAGCAAAAACAGAACAACAGAAGACTACCATCAACATGATTAAAGCAATGGCTTTTCTCATCGTTGGTCCTCCATCTTGTGATATTTTAGCAACGGCAGAAGCCACTTGCAACGAAAAACTGCTTATTTGTTGCAGTTGAAAGCTGCAATTTCCTGCTTTGCATTCGTCTCATCTACCCTGCTAAGCAACACACCACCAAGCACAAAGAGAAGTATCAGAGATAGAATGCCATAACGCTGTTCGCCTGTTATGAGAGTCACAATACCAAGAAGCAGCGGTCCGATGATAGCCGCGAACTTGCCAAGCATATTGAAAAAGCCGTAGAACTGGGAACTCTCGCCTTCTGGTATCAAACGTGAGAAATATGAACGCGACAGCGCCTGGATGCCACCCTGGAACAAGCCAATGCACACAGCGAGGATATAGAAGTGAATCTCGCTTGTCATGAAAAATCCAAAGCATGCGATGACTATATATCCGATAATAGCAATCAGAAGCGCTTTCTTGATACCTACTTTATGGCCGAAAATATTATACAGAAGCGCGGATGGGAATGCCACGAACTGCGTGATGAGCAAAGCTACTATCAGACTGGATGAGGAGAAGCCAAGTGCTGTACCATAGTCAGTCGCCATTCTGATGATTGTATCAACACCATCGATATAACACCAATAAGCGACGAGGAAAATTGCAGTGTTCTTCAGCTGCTTCAATGATCTTAGCGTCTTGCTTACAGCTCCAAAGCCATCCTTTACAGCTTTCTTTATCGTGATTCTCTCTCCATCTGGCTCTTTGACGAAAAACAGCAGAGGAAGGAGGAAGACAATCCACCAGATACCGACCATCAAGAAAGAGACTCTGACAGCCTGAATCTCATCCTGGAGCCCAAATACAGAAGGAAAGAGATACATCAGGACATTAATGAGGAACAGCAATCCACCACCGATATACCCAAGCCCATACCCTAATGAGGAGACAAAATCCACCTTCTTCTCAGAGGCTACTGAAGGAAGCAGCGAGTCATAGAATGTATTTCCAGCGGAAAAACCTATATTAGCGACTATATAAAAAGCCATAGCCACAGGCCACATGCCTGCTTTCACCCAGCAAAGAGCAGCTGTCATCACAGCACCCAGGAATGCGAAGAAGATCAGAAGCTTCTTTCTATAGCTTCCTCTATCAGCAATTGCACCAAGAACTGGAGCACAGACAGCGACAATCAGAGACTCTATCGAATTTCCCAAACCAAGGAAGAATGTGCTTGTAGCGCTATCGCCACCCATTGACCAAAACTGTGAGAAGAAAATGGGGAAGAAAGCCGCCATTACAGTCGTTGCAAACGCACTATTAGCCCAGTCGTAAAACGCCCAGGAGATTATTTCTTTTCTGGAATCTTTCATAGACTATGTGATTCTACGTTTTATTCACCTTATCTACAATTATGTTTATATTATAGAAAAGTAAAATTATGGAGAATTTCATGACTATTGCATCAACTTTTGACAAAGAAACAGGGGATGTATTCCAGCATTTCGGCAGGACAGAGACATTCCGCATCTACACAGTCGAAGACGGAAAGATTACAGATAAACATGATGTCAGCGCAGCAGAGACTGGAGGACACGCAGCTCTGGCTCCATTCCTTAAAGAGCATGGAGTTTCTGCCCTGATAGCAGGTGGAATCGGAGGAGGTGCAAGAGCTGCACTCTCAAGCTATGGCATTGCACTATACCCTGGCGTCAGTGGCAATGCAGACAAAGCCGCAGAAGCTCTTGCAAACGGCACTCTGATTTATGATGAGAACGCTACATGCCACCATCACGACGGAGAGCATAGCTGCCATCATCACGGAGAGGGAGACGGTTGCCATCATTCCTGTTAAGTATTCAGGGAAATGCCTTTTTGATGCTATATTAATCTTATGAAGACATTTCTCTGGTATGATCTTGAAACATTCGGCCTTAATCCGCGCTATGACAGGATTGCGCAGGCTGCAGCTATCAGAACTGATATGGATTTCAATCAGATTGGAGAGCCATTGCTTCTATATGCAAAGCTCTCCCCTGATTACCTTCCTTCTCCCGAGTCCTGCCTCATTACAGGCATCACTCCCGATGAAGTAAATAGCAAGGGAGTGTGTGAAGCTGAGCTGATAGAACGTCTGAGGCGCGAATTCATGGTCCCAGAAACCATCACAGTGGGCTATAACAACATCAATTTCGATGATGAAGTAATCAGGTCTACACTGTACAGGAATCTATACGATCCTTTTGAGAGGGAGTATAAGAACAAATGCTCAAGATGGGATCTGATAAACCTCGTAAGAGCGACACGCGATCTCAGGCCACAAGGCATTGAGTTCTCAATCCTGAATCCTGAGACAAATGCACCTTCATTCAAACTTACAGACCTGACAGCGGAGAACAACATAGATCAGACAGGAGCGCACGATGCGCTTGTTGATGTCAGAGCGACAATCGCTATTGCAAAGCTCATCAAAGAAAAACAGCCAAAGCTATTCAAATGGGCTATGGAACATCGTACCAAGAACGAGATAGCAAAAGAGATCAATGTCCTTTCGCATCTGCCTTTTCTACACACATGTCCGCTCTTTGTTTCCGATAAGGGTAATACACATCCGCTCCTTCCACTTTTCTATGAAGCTGAGAAATCAGCGGCTCTCTACTGCTTCGATTTGACATTCCCAATTCCAGAGAGCCTTGAAGGAACATACCATGAGACGGGAGTATTGAGACTGATGATCAACCGCTCTCCTTTCATAGCTCCGCTAAGCACACTGGACAGTGAAAGCGAAAAGCGGCTTGGTTTCACAAAAGCCTGGATCATACAGAAAGCCAGTCAGGCAATACAGTCTCCATTGCTGTCAAAAGAAGCTGTACTTGGAGCAAAAGAACCATACGCAGAGAGTGCAAAGGATCCCGATCTGACTATCTACAACAGCTTCCCGTCAGATCATGACAAAGGCATCATGGCCTCAATCAGAGCGATGTCCCCTGAAGACAAGATCAAGAAGGGAGAGCATCTCTTCGATGATGACAAATACCATAAACTGCTGTGGAGACAAGTTGCCAGGAACTGGCCTGAGGCGCTTCCAGAGAAAGACAGAGAAAGCTGGAAGAATTTCTGTGCGCTTCGCCTGATTTCCCCTCCTGTCGAAGGCACACCTACTTATGAGCTCTACATGAGGCAGGTGGAGGAGAAGCTCAACAGCCTTGACACTGATTACCATGACAAAGAGATCCTCCTTAAGCTCAAAGCCTATGGAGAAGAGCTTTTCGATAAAGTGATAAAATGATAAAAAGGTCGTTATGTCTGATTTAACTGATAAACTCGGCGAATACAGAAAACAGCTGGATGAACTCGATGCCAGGCTCAGCGGCGAAGCTCTTAGCGATATGAAGCTTTATAAGAGTCTGATGCAAGAACGTTCACATCTTGCCCCCGTCGTCTCAAAGCTGGAAGAGATGAAAGCGACAGAGACAGAGATTGCAGACTCCCGCGAGATGATAAGGATCGAAAAGGATCCAGAAATGATTGAGATGGCAAAGGAAGAGCTTGCAAGGCTGGAAATGCTCTATGAAGAGCAAGCGAAAGAATGCCGCATCCTGCTTATTCCGCCAGACCCACTGGAAGGCAAGAACATAATCATGGAAATCAGAGCTGGAACAGGCGGAGACGAGGCTTCCCTCTTCGCTGCGGATATTTTCCGCATGTACTCGCATTATGCAGAGAAAAAACACTGGAAGATGGAAATCATGTCATCCAGCGAATCAGGAATCGGTGGGTACAAAGAGATTGTTGTCTCCATCTCCGGCAAAGATGTCTATGGCCATCTGCGCTTCGAATCAGGCGTACATCGAGTACAGCGTGTACCCGAGACTGAATCAGGCGGCAGGATCCATACATCCGCTATCACAGTGGCAGTGCTCCCGGAAGCTGAAGAGACAGATATCGAAATCAAGCAGGAAGATCTGAGAATCGACGTAATGAGAGCTGGAGGA
This sequence comes from Candidatus Ornithospirochaeta stercoripullorum, assembly GCA_017694595.1. Taxonomy (GTDB): domain Bacteria; phylum Spirochaetota; class Spirochaetia; order Sphaerochaetales; family Sphaerochaetaceae; genus Ornithospirochaeta; species Ornithospirochaeta stercoripullorum. Next base: position 13,107 of record JADIMT010000092.1, read on the forward strand.
CCTGGTGGACAGTGCGTCAACACGACAGACTCAGCTGTCAGAATAACGCACATACCATCGGGACTGGTCGTCATATGCCAGGATGAGAAATCCCAGATCAAGAACAGAGCAAAAGCCATGAGAGTTCTCAGATCCAGGCTCTATGAGTTGGAAGAAGCGAAGAAACAGAAGGAACGGGCGGATGCCAGACGTTCAATGGTTGGATCCGGAGACAGATCTGAACGTATCCGCACCTACAACTTCCCTCAGAACAGAGTGACTGACCATCGTATCAACCTCACACTCTATAAGCTTGATTCCATCATCGAAGGCGATCTTGATGAACTGATTGATTCGCTGAGGATTGCTTATGGAGAGGAGGCGTTGAAAGAAGCGTGACAATCACAGAACTCAGACGCAAGCTGCTTAAGAGCCTTGATCCAATAGACGCAAGGATGATTCTCTCTATGGCTACCGGGCTGGATGAAATAGCTTTGATTACGGAATCGGGCAAGACTGTATCAAAAGCGGAAGAAGAGAAAGCATCCAGCCTGATGCAGCAACGGCTTTCAGGCATTCCCATGGCTTACATAATCGAGAAAAAAGAGTTCTATGGCCATGAGTTCCATGTCACGCCTTCTGTCCTGATACCCCGCCCCGATACTGAAACACTTGTAGAATGCGCAATCGAACTGGCAAAGAATTTCAGCCATCCAACCATCCTTGACCTTTGTACTGGAAGCGGCGCAATCGCAACATCTGTATCCTATGCGCTCTCCACGCCTGTCGCTATCTCCGATATCTCAGAAGAAGCGCTGGCAATTGCTAAAGCCAATTACAAAGCTATCATTGGTACATTTCCAGAAGCGAGATGTGGCAATCTTCTCGAGCCATGGCAGGATTGCAAGTTCAATCTGATTCTCTCAAACCCTCCCTATCTGACAGATGCCTGGTACGAAGAGACGGACAAGGATGTGAAAGCCGAACCAAGGATAGCTTTCCTTGGCGGAGGCTCAGATGGCTTGGATATAATCAGGGATATTATCTCTTCAGCCCCCGCCGTACTCGATAAAGGTGGCTACCTGGCGCTTGAAATCGACTATCGGCAAGCAGAAATCTGTGGTAGTCTTCTTGAAAAGAATGGTTTTGAAGAGATATCTATAGTCAAAGATCTTGCAAATAAGGAGCGTGTGATATATGGAAGACTTTCCTAACAAGGAACTTGTAGACAGATTCGTAAAGAAAATCATACGCTACAGCGAAGATGACAAAGACAAGATAGCAGCGGCAGCAGTCTTCGCTGCGAAGAAGCATGGTGACCAAAGACGCAAGACCGGAGAACCATATATAACACATCCAATCGCCGTGGCTGAAATACTCATGCAGATAGGCATGGATGCGGATACGGTCTCTGCAGGCTTGTTGCATGATACACTTGAAGATACAGATACAACAGAAGAAGAGATTGCAACAATATTCGGCAAGGAAGTCGGTGAAATGGTGCAGGCTGTTACCAAGATCTCACGTATCACCGATGAGAAATCCATACAGGAAGCGGAGACAATCAAGAAGATGTTCTTCGCCATGTCAAAGGATCTGAGAGTAATACTCATAAAGCTTGCAGACAAATTGCACAACATGCGTACTATCGATGGGCTTTCACCGGAACGCAGACGCGCTTTTGCGGAAGACTGCCTCGATATCTTCGCCCCAATCGCTGACAGTCTTGGTATGCAGACTATAAAAAGCGAACTGGAAGATCTGTCGCTGAAAGCACTCAAGCCAGAGTCCTATGACTACATCAATGGTTATCTACTTGAAAAGAAAAGCGAGTATACTGCTTATATCAAACAGGTTTCCAAAGCTATTGGAGAAGCATGCGCAAAAGCTGGCATCACAGATATAGAAATCACAGGCAGAGTCAAACATGCCTACTCTATTTATCAGAAGATAAAGAAGAGGAAGAAGGAAATCGATGAAATCTATGACATCCTTGGCATCAGGGTAATCTGCCAGACTACTGTCGAATGCTACACAATCCTTGGTGTGATCCATTCAATGTGGATACCTATTGAAGGACGATTCAAGGATTATATTGCCATGCCCAAGGCAAATAACTATCAGAGCCTCCACACTACTGTTCTCGGGCCGCAGAACAGGCATCTGGAAATCCAGATACGTACCCAGGAGATGCACAAGACAGCAGAGGAAGGTGTTGCTGCACATTGGGCATACAAAGCGGCTTCAGGCTCAGAATCTGGCACATGGAAGACTGTAGATTCCATCAACTACCAGAAAATCATCAGAAAGATAAAGACATGGTCCAAGGAAATCGCGCAGAGCGAAGACTTCATGGATGAGATTAAGAATGAGCTCTTAAAGGATTCCATAGTCGTGTTCACTCCGCAAGGCCATGTCATTGAACTTCCTGTAGGTTCCACAGCTCTCGACTTCGCTTATAAAGTACATACTGAAATCGGAAACCACTGTTCAGGTGCTAGAGCAGATGGTTCCATCATTCCTCTCAACAGGCCGCTGAACAATACACAGATCGTCGAAATCATGACAAGTCCGAATGCGCATCCAAACCAGCAGTGGCTTGAGTATGCGCAAACGACATCAGCGAAGAAGAAAATCAGAGCATGGTTGAACAAGAACGCACCTTCCAATCTGCCAATTGCACAGCCCCAGAAGAAGAGCATACCTGTGCAGAATCCAGCACTGGAGAGCGCGAAGAAACGTATCCCGGCTTTGCAGGGATTGCGTTTCACACCAAGGGAGAAGAAAGGGACTGTCATCATTGGAGACAACAGCAACATCCTCTTTGACTTTGCAAAATGCTGCAATCCTGTTCATGGCGATGATATCGTGGCATATATCACAAGAGGCAGGGGCTATGTGATACATCGCAAAGACTGTCCGAACCTTGCAAATATGCCAGAAGCTGAAGAGAGGATTGTCCCTGTAGAATGGGATAGCCAGGAGCTTGTCAGACGATTCTCCGTCACAGCAAAATTCAATTCTGAACTCTTCAGCGAAATCGACAATGCGGTACGAAAGCATAACAGCCACCTGATTCAGGGAGCGCTTGACGTCTCTCCAGAAGGACTTGTAGGCACATTCACTATCAGTGCGGACAGCGAAGATGCGATGAAACGTACCACGCAGGCAATCAGGCAGATTCCTTCAATCATAAAAGTGCAAGGAGTATAACCTACTCCTCAAGCACTCTGAGAATCTCAGGCAGCAGCTGCTTCTTTCTGGAAAGGACTCCCGTAAGGCTGTAAACACCTGTAGTGATCTTATCGTAGACAAGGTCCTTCAGTTTCTCGAAAGGTGTCGTGAGCAGAACAGAACTTTCATTTATGACATCTGTTATCAGGAGCATGCACCAATCAAGCGCGTTCTCCAGCCTGACGCGTTCCAGAGCTTCGAGATAACTCTCCCTGATATCCCTTACCTCCTCAAGCGTTGTCACTTCCACCTGTCCGATAGCGAATCGAACATTCTTCTCATGATAAGTCTTCATATCAGAAGTGATGACACTCTCTGGATCCTGGGCTGCCAGCGATAAACCATCTGAGAAAATCGAGCGGCAGAACACACCGTAGTCCTCTACCTTTCCAATCTCTACAAGCCGTTTAGCAACATGCACATCGTAGCTTGTCGTGGTTGGACTTTTCAACATTACAGTATCAGAAGAAAGACCTGCTAAGAGTACCTTTGCAGTCAGCGGATCTATCTCCTCTCCCCACTTCTTGAACTGCTCATATACTATAGTACAAGTAGAGCCAAGAGGCTCAGAGACAATGTAGATAGGACTCTTCATACGAGGAGGCGCAAGACGGTGATGATCAAGTATTTCTATTATCTCAGCCTCCTCTATTCCAGGAACACTCTGCTCCGCCTCATTATGATCGACGAGAATCATCTTCTGCCTTGGCTTATCGAGAAAACAACGTCTCGTGACAAATCCTGTCCATTCATCTCCGTTGAAGACTGAGAAGCCCCTGGCATCGCTCTCTTGCAGTTTTTTCTTGGCGTCATCGAAGAGCGCATCGCCATCCACATGCATCTCATTCTCGTCTTTGTTCATTATATCTGAAACCGGAGTCGAAAGCCTCAGAAGGCGCAATGTCTCAGCTGTATCGAGATAAGAAGTATAAACAAATCCATTGAAAGGTGAGAAATCTATCTCCAGCTTCGATGGATCTGAAACACCGGTCAGTACAATACCTGGAAGCTGCTGCTCGATTGCTGCCTCGATATGCTTTTTACGATAACCTATAATCAGAACAGGGCGCTCATGCAATCTCTCAAGGCGAGATAGATAGACATTGTACTCCATAGCACCAATCATATATGGTGCACGGACTGTTCTTCCGCTTCCATGTTTGAGAAACTCACCTTCAATTACCCTTTCCATGTTCTCTTCGGAAAGAAGATATCGCTGTCTCATCACACCGCTATTCTCACGAAGGAAAAATCCGTTGATATCATCAGCAGAAAGAAGGCCTTTGTAGACTCCGTCATCAATGACTGGCACAACTGTAGGCTTACGTTTCTGGAATATATCCATCAACAAACAAAGCGGATCTGCAGAACTGATTGAATAGATAGGCGTCTTTTGTACTTCCCTGACTCTCGGCCTGACATCGTGCAGAAACTGAGGAAGAGGAAGAGAGAGATCTGAAAACACTTTCCTTGTATTTCTGTTAGCCTGTCCAAGCATTACAGGTATATATTGGTTTTTGCTGTCAATTCTGTTTTTCAGCACTGAATATGCATAAGCTGCACAAACAGAATCCATATCAGGGTTACGATGGCCTGTGATATATATCTTCATAAAATAATGGTAAACTCAAAATCGGAGAGAGAAAACCATAATTTCTTGGAGTACTGGACAAGCTCGTACCGTTAAAATCAAGTGAACAGCATGTTGACCTATGGTTCACAACAAAGCTAATGTCTAATTGGATTTTTTTACTGGAGTATGTTATGAAATGTGTCCTTGCAAATGATCATGGTGGTGTGGAGCTGGCAGCAGAACTGAAGAAGCACCTAGCTGAGAGAGGCATTGAAGTTGTCTATCTCGGTACAGATAGCACAGAGAGCGTTGACTATCCTGACTATGCAGAGAAAGCTGTCAATGAATATAGGAAAGGTTCCTATGATTTCGGAATCCTCATCTGCGGAACAGGCATTGGAATCTCCATCTCTGCAAATAAGATGAAAGGCATAAGATGCGCTCTGCCTCAGAATTCATATGCATCTGAGATGACAAAACGTCACAATAATGCCAATTTCATAGCTTTTGGTGGCAGAATAGAATATTCAGAACCAGTCACGGCTATCCTGGATGCTTATCTGGATGCCACGTTCGAAGGTGACAGACATCAAAGACGCATCGACAAGATGATGGCTCTGGAAGGCAAGTAATCAGAAACTGTAATCACGCCATGTACCGCGTACATAGAAGTCGATAGCGATGAGAGAAAAACCTATCATAATTTCATTGTTGACAGCATCATAGCCTATCATCGTTCGAAGAATCTTCTCTCTTCTGCCAGAGACAGGTGTACCTACAGTAAGTGGAGTCAGGGAGACAAAAGGCCCTGCTCCATTATTGTCTGTGCGGTAGAATCCTCCGATACCAATAAGTGTATTGAGTGCGCTTCCAGCTATCTTTGTCGCTGTCGAGCGAGGTCCAAGCAGTGCCCAATCGATTTCAAGGCCAACCATATTTGACTCAAAAGGACGAGGAACAAGAACACTATTGCACCACAGCTCCAGCTCCATACGCTCTGTCAGACCAATATTCACACCATAATAAATACTGATACCTTTCTCCGGCCATCTGTAGCTTTGCTGTCCGAGAGACATGGAAATATCATGATAATCACCCGCGTGAAGCGGAACAAGCGATATGATGATAAATACAACTGCAAGCACTTTCCTCATAATCACCTCAGAAGAAATATGAGAAGCGGAATATATACATACCCCATCCCCAGTTTTTGTAGGGGATGCTGTACACCGCAAATGGCGCTATCGCTTCATAGATAAAATGCTTATCCTGAAATGCAAATGGAGAAAAACCCAGCAGAAGATTCCATTCATCTCTCATTCTGTACTGTGCTCCTACAGTCAGCGTAGGCGTCCAGAGCACAGGATTCGAGAAAGCCCAGGAGAACGGATTTCTGAGCGTGGATAATAATGGCAGAGAGAGAGTCAGCGCGGCACTTTCGAAGAATGGAGGAACTGGCGAAAAATCCGCACTAAGATGAAGATCAACCGCATGTACTTCCGGGAATGGAGAGAAGATGATAGCGACTGTAAGTCCTCCATAGCTCCCTGATGGTGTCGTGACTCCTACCGGAGCAAGCGAATAGCCAAAGGAGGGGGCACTGAAAAGACACATAGGAAGCAGTAACAGCAAAAGAATCAACCCTTTTCTCACTCTAGCCCCCGAAATACATGAAAAGATAAGCCAGCACATTCCCTTCCGTTTCCTTCAGCTGAATGGCCTCTTCATAGCTTATCTTCTCAGAACCTTTCATCATCGTCCTGACATGTTCTTCAAGAAGAGCTGCAAGCTGAGGAGAGTCAATCACAAGCGAAAGCTCTTCAGAAAGCGCCATTGAACGGAAATTGAAATTGGCAGAACCTATTACGACATAACGGGAATCTGCAATCATCAGCTTTTCATGAAGCAGCGGAAGTTCTATGCCATTCTCATCGAATACAGACAGAAAGACATCGGATGAAGTATCCGCAATCAACGAAGGCAAAGCTGAATATATTCCGCTTGCAGCATAGCCACGGAGATCGACAGGCATGATGATATCCACATCAACCCCATGCCTGGAAGCTTCTTGCAACGCACTTTTCATGTTGCCATCCAGAGCAGGAAGATAAGGAAGTATCAAGAGTTTCTCCTTCGCGCTCCCTATAACAGATGCGAACATTCCGGCAGTTTCCTCTGTCGGAACAAGCCATGCTTGAAATGATTCATCCGCATCAGCCTCCGATACAGCGAAATCGTCACGTTCTATCTCTTCCATGCTTATATCATTCCACATTGAGACAAATTCATCAGAGAGAAGAGAGGCAAGAGATGGTGACTTGAACAGATACATGCTGTCACGCTGCGTCTTTCCCTCTCCTGCTCCAAGAGAGATGTAATTCATGTTCATTCCACCAATCGCACAATAGAGACCATCAACAACAAGCATCTTCACATGATCACGATGGATTATCGTCGCAGGATTGATCAGATGAGTCACAGAAACAGGATTATACTCTACCAGATGCACTCCGGAAGAACGCAGAAAATAAAGAGGCGTCATATACTGCTTCGAAGCAGTCATATCAAGAGAGGAGATTCCATCGATTATGAAGTAGACTCTCACACCACGCTCGGCAGCATCCATAATGGCTCTGTAAAGTTTCTCAAGAGCAGGGGCATCAGATCCGAGGAAAGTAGATATCAGAATATAGTCATCAGATTCTTCTACAAGCTGTGTGAAGCGGTCAAGCCATGCGCTTCCATCAAAAAAAACTTCTGGCATTGGCACAGAGAGGGAACTGGCAGATGAAAGCTTCTCTTCCAGCGCTATTTCAGGAGATAGCAATCTGGAAGATGTGAAAGCTCTTGTGCTTGTACATGAGCAAAGCAATAGAAATATAGAAGTTATTACCCAGAACCTCTTCATGACCCTAACGCATTGTAGGAAAAATAAAAGGCATCGGCAACATGTTTTCCAAACGATATTCCACAGGCTGCGAATGTGGAGTCACAAGCACTATCTTCGTCTCAGGTCTTGCAAATTCGGCAATCACTTGCAAGCACATCGCACAGGGAGGAGCAGGCGGATCATCATCTGAATAGACAACCAGCATGTCGATTCCGAACTCACCTTCATTTGCAACTGCTGTAGTAATTGCGTTACGCTCTGCGCAGATAGTAGCGCCATAAGATGAATTCTCCACATTGCATCCAGCGTAAATCCTGCCTGTTGAGGCAGAAACAACAGCAGCCCCCACTTTGAATTTGGAATATGGTGCATAGCCATGTTTCCAGCTGTCTTTTGCCGCTCCGATAGCAGATTCAAGCACAGCAGAATAAGGAAGCTTCTCGGCAAGAGGCTTTATCCAGCATGCTCCATACTTCAACTTTCCAGAACGTTCATTGCCGAAAAGAAGCTCTTCCAATTCCTCTCCAGAGTTGAAATCCTGGATGAATGACAAGTTCTCAATCACAGCATCAGCACCGGCACGAAAAGCTTCCGTAGCCCTTATTGTTGTCATCATAGAGACTACTCTGCACCCCGCTCTCTTGCCGCTCTCAATACCGCCAGGTGTATCCTCGAAGACAACAGCTTCTTTCTCATCACAGCCAAGATTAATCAGACAAAGCTGATAGATATCCTTCTCTGGTTTGTTCCGTTTGATATCAGCGCCAGTCGCGATGAAATCGAAAGAGGATTGCTCAAGTCCAACAGCCTCTATATTCGCTAGCACTTTCCATTTCGGTGCACTGGAGGCGAGCGCTGTCATAATCCCACGCTCCCTGGCTTTCCTGACGATATCAGCACCGGGGAGAGCTATATTCGTTTTTCCAATGAGCTCTGTGTATCTCTTTCTGAAGAACGCCGAAGCTTCTTCATAGGAATATGGAGGTCCATCAAGTCCTAAAGCAGATGCGGAGATATCGAAAAAAGGGCGCTCACCACAGCCCAAGGCATCACGGAAAGCTTCCTCATCAGCTCTTATGCCAATAGAGGAGAAATAATCAATACCAACTTTGATGGAAATTCCTTCGCTATCGGCAAGAACTCCATCCATATCAAAAAGCAGCGCTTTAATCATCTTCTGGCCCTGAGGAACTTTCCATCCCCTTTCAATCCCAGATAGATACCATCACCCATGATCAGACGGCCACGGAGATAAGTCATCACAACCTTTCCTGTCACATTGAAACCATCGTAAGCTGTATAGCCGGAAGCTGAATGTATCGTATCCTTCGAAAGCGTCCAGTTATAATCAGGATCGAACAATGTTATATCAGCATCAGTGCCAACTTCCAGCGAGCCTTTCTCCGGATAGAGGCCGAAGAGCTTTGCAGGGCCTGTAGAAACAAGGTTGACAACCTGCGAAAGCGAGAGCTTGCCGCTTGTAAGCGCAAATGTATGCAAGAGCGGAAGCAGCTCCTCAGTACCTGGAATGCCTGGATATATTGTCCTGCAATCATTGCTTTCAAGCTTCTGCTCCCTTGTAAATGAACAGTGGTCAGTAGCCACAACCTGGATTTCTCCATTGACAAGCGCTTCCTGCAGTGCCTCATTGTCTTCAGCTGTGCGAAGCGGCGGTGTCATCACATACAACGGTCCATCAACGCCCTCAAGCTTCTCTTTTGTCAGGAAAAGATAATGTGGTGTCGTCTCCACAATGACCTTCACGCCATCCATTCTCAGGCGTCTCACGCTCTCCAAGCCTTTCTTCGATGAAAGATGGACAACGTAGATAGGCATATCAAGCTCTCCAGCGATTCGACCTACATACTCGATAGCAGCAGCTTCAGCCTCTGCAGGACGCAGCGCAGCGTGATCTATTGGCTTGTAAGTTCCCTTCCAATTGGCCGAGATGGATGTGACTATCTCATCATCTTCACAATGCACAGTGACCATCAGTCCCAGATCCTTAGCATCGCTGAAAATCGATTTGAGCTCATCGCGGTTATCAACAAGATATCCGACATCTTTATATGTAGTGAACAGCTTAAGAGTCCCGATACCAGCCCTCTTTATCGACTCAAGCTCCCTCCTGATATCAGCCCTGTATTTGTAAACTCCCTGATGAAGTGCATAGTCAATAGCCATCGGAATCATCTCGCGCCGTCTTGCATGGAGAGAATCCAGCAAAGAGATTTTATTATCATCTGCGAAATCAACAACAGTTGTGACACCGCCGAAAGCCGCCAGCCTTGAACCTTCCTCGAAGGAGTCAGCAGTCACGGTTCCCCTGCTCACTAAATGATAATGTGTATGCGCATCGATTATTCCAGGAAGGACGCAAAGACCATCCGCATGCACGACCATTGTATCAGGAGGTAGTGTCGCAACGTCTATCGCCGGCGCTACACGCACAATCTTTGAACCAGAAATCAGAATGTCATAGTGGCGCATCCACTCTGTATCAACAACTAAACCGTTTTTAATCAGAATATCGCTCATACTGATAGGATACTACTGAGATGCAGAACTTACAAAAGGAAAAAGGAGGCTCGTGAAAAGCCTCCCAAAGATAAAACCTGTTTTCTATCAGCCTTTTACACCGCTGGAAACTTCGGAACTCATGATCTGACGGTTGAATATGATGAAGATGATGAGAACCGGAATCATCGTGATTACAGAGAATGCAAGGAGAGCTGACCAGTCAACAGCTTCTGCACCGCTGAGCGTTCTGAGCTGGAGCTGCATAGTGTATTTATCAGGATTTGTAAGTGCGAGCAATGGCCAGATGTAATCATTCCATCTCCAGCGGAATGAGAAGATAGCAAGAATAGCTATCTGGCTTCGGCAGAGAGGAACCATGATCTGTACAAACGATCTTCCTTCGTTAGCGCCATCGATTCTAGCTGCTTCAAGGAGTTCGTCTGGAATGGAGATGAAGAACTGACGCATCAAGAATACACCTGTCATTGTACCGACTGTCGGGATAATAGCACCCCAGAGCGAGTTGTACAGGCCAAGCGAAAGAATGACCTTGAAGCTTGGGGACATGATGACTTCTGTCGGAAGCATAGTCGTAGCAAGCATACACATGAAGAAAACAGAGAGCCACTTATAGTGATACTTCGCAAGCGCGAATCCACACATACAGCTCATGATGAGCGTGATGATCGTCGCGAAGAATGTGATGAATGCTGTGTTGAATGTCGAAAGGATGATATTATAGCTCTCGAACGTCTTTGCATAGCCCGCTATCGAGAAGTTCTTCGGGAACAGCGTAAGAGGGAATGTAAAAAGCTCATCACCAGGCTTGAATGATGAGAGGACAAGCCAGACAACAGGGAATACCCAGATAAGCGCAAAAAGCAGAGAGACTACAGTCTTTCCGACTATTGTTGATTTCTTAGTTACATTCATTTCAAGCCTCCTCGGATCTTGCGTTCATTCTTGTCTGTACGAATGAGATAACAAGAAGAACAACAAAGAGAATCATGGAAGCTGCTGATGCATAACCATGTCTGTTTCTTGTGAATCCAATCTGATAGATATACTGGATCATATATGTCGTCGATGTACCAGGACCACCATTTGTGAGTGTCTGGACCATAGCGAAGACTTTGAACGCGTTGATCATCGATGTGAGGAGAATCATGAACGTGACAGGCTTCAGCGATGGCAGAGTGATGTTCCTGAATCTCTGCCAAGAGTTGGCACCATCGATGGTGGCAGCTTCGTAGAGATCTGCTGGAATCTGCTTGATACCGCCAAGATAGATAAGCATGTTGACACCACAACCAGACCAGACTGTAGCGATGATGGTTGTCCAGAAAGCTGCAGTTGGGTTAGAGAACCAACCTACTCCATTCAGCCCCATAGATGTCAGAAGATAGTTGGCAACACCAAATGACTCACCAAAAATCCACTTCCATGTAACACCGACCATGATAGTCGAAAGCAGAGTTGGCCAGTAAACGAGGACTCTTGTTATCGAGTTTCCCTTGATTTTCTCATCATTGAGGAGAAGAGCAAGGAAAAGAGAGACAACCATTCCCAATGGGACTGAAACTACAACGTAGAGAACAGTATTCAAGAAGACAGAGTAAAACTGGCTATCATGAAAAAGGCTGATGTAGTTAGAAAGCCCCACAAAATCCATATTCCTCCAGCCATCATAGTTGGTGAAAGAATAATAGAGTCCAATCACTGCAGGCCAAACGAAGAAGATGATAAAAAAAATGATATTAGGAGCGCAAAAGAGCAAAGCCCAGCCCTGGTTGCGATCCAAGTTATTCTTCTTTTTGGACATACGACCTCCCTTATAACAGTTAGTTTATCATGGTGAAGGTCTCCTGCAACATATTCCTTGCCCCGATATATTGTAATTTTTGCAATTTTTGCTCTTAAAAGTTCATGAAATGAAAGACTCAGCAAAGTAATACTGACCATTATCTGTTTTTTGCGATATCATCTCTTCATGCAGCAGCTAAGATACCCAATAGAACAAGGCAACAGCCTTTCCCATTGGTTGTACTCCGGAATCGAAGAACAGCCTGTGGATTCCCCAGCCCAGTCGTTCTATGCCCCTATAAATCTTGGAGAGGCATATGTCCAGATCGTCTATCCAGTAAGAAAATACTTTCTTTCTCACCATGACGTGGCGAAGACAGTGCTCTATAATGGACCATATCCAAAAGCATGGTTCCCGTTTGAAGATTCAAAAGTCAATTTCTCGACAGCACGCCCCACCCCGACATTCATGTGGACAAATCTAAAAAGTACAGTAACTGTCCCTGAAAGCGGCAACTATCCATTCTCCATTGCCACATGCGGAGCCATTAAGCTATGGGTAGATGGAGAGGAAGTCATAACATATGCACCTTATGACAGGAATATTCCGCATACAAAAGAATTCTCTATTGAGCTTACAACCGGAGCTCATATCTTCCAGCTCTATATGGATGAGCTTGCAGAACGCGACGCATTCTTCTACTTTGATTTCATCTACCATGGAAGCAATACAATAGAGCAAAGCTTTGAAACGACAGCTGATGAAAACGACGCGAAAGAAGCTGAACGATTCCTCGAGAGCCTTTCGCTAACATGCTTCACATACTGCTTTGGAGGCATTGAAGCAGACTTCGACACATCGATGCTTTCCCATTCGCTTGTGATGAGCGTGAAAGGTATCGGAGATGATAAAACATTCACAGTGGAACCTGGAATGAGCCACTTGAAGCTTGCGGAGGGCTTTTCTGATACAGCTAGCTCTAAAGCATGTTTTTCAGCCACTGTAGGCAATCTGGTTATCGAGAGGAAGATCCTTTATAACACAGCACCTGTGTATATGACAGAGCTTCCTATCCATAGCTCAATCGAAGAGAGAAAGCGGGAAGCACTGCAGTTTGCAGCATTGCACGGGGATGCTCTGATGCATCAGGCTATGGCTTTGATGAGCATTGAGAACAGAATCTCAGAGCGTTGCAGATCATATATCGAGAGAAGCCTCAGCATGATTGAACGAAAAGAAGACTGCGCTGATTTTGTCATGGCACCTCTTCTCTGGAGCATGAAGAAAGACAAAGCGCTCTATCCAGAAGATCTCTATGAGAGGGCAAAGAGTGCTGTACTGAATTTCAGATACTGGATTGATGAGAAAGGCAGTGATTCGATGTGGTATTTTTCGGAAAACCATGCATTCCTCTTCCATACTTCACAGTATCTTGCGGGTATTCTATTTCCAGATGAGCGGTTCGCTGTCAGCGGAAGGAAAGGAAGCGAACAGCGCAAGATCGGAAAAGCCAATCTGATGACATGGTTCAGGAATTTCAGTCTCTATCATTATGCTGAATGGAACAGTGCCACTTACTTCCCAGTCGATCTCATCGGGCTTTTCTCACTTTACAGCGCAGCTGAAGATGAGGATATCATAAAGAAGACAATAGATGCCCTGGATTATACGTTCAGGATAATCAGGGACAACACATTCAAAGGAATCATGACAGCCTCTTTCGGCAGAGCATATGAAGGAACAGTAAAGGCAAAAGAGCTCAACGAGCCATCTTTCCTTTCATACATCGCATTCGGAGAAGGTCATGCCACTAAGCATAACAGAGCTTCTATACTCTTTTCTCTGTCTTCCTACATTCCACCATACTCAATGATAGAACCTCTGAATGATGGAGAGATCAGGACGACAGTGACAGTACAGGGGCTGGCACCTGTCTGGACGTACAGAGCGGAGACAAAGTACTGGTCATTATCTTCTGCTGAGGAATTCAAGCCGTTCCAGCATGGACATCAGCAGCATATCATGGACTGTACATTCGGAGCGGAAGCTCCATTCTTCATAAATCATCCAGGAGAGAGAGCATATAGTGGAGAAAACAGGCCTGCATACTGGGCAGGAAACGGCACAGTCCCTCTGATAATCCAATACAAAGGGCTTGCGATTATGATTTTCTCCACAGAAGAGAAGGAAGTCGTAAAATACATCCATGCTTACTTCCCCACATGGTTCTATGATGAATGGTCAGTGGAAGATCACTACGTTTTCGCTTCTTCCAAAGATGGCTATCTCGGTGTTTATTTCTCTTCAAATCCACACCTTGTGACATGGGGTATGAACAGGGGAAGGGAAATCATTGCAGATGGAGAGAAGCAGATGTGCATAGTAAGGTTGTCAGACAGAGCGGAATGCGGTTCCTTTGCCCATTTCAAAGAGCTCTTCAAGAGCATGGCTATCAGCTACGATAGCGATTCAGATAGTGCCTCTGCTGATGATTTCTCTTATGGCATTCTCGAAGCTGGACGCAATAAAATCCCGACGCTCAATGGAGAGTTCTACGATTGGCGCTATGCTTCCGGCTATGAAAGATTAACAGAACAAACAGAAGCCCATTAATAAAAGAGGAGCTGTCGCATAAATTACTTTTGAGAATTGGCAGCATCCATTAATCAACCACAGAGCAGGACTTCGGTCCTGCTTTGTACATCAAAGCAAGTGAATGAATGTAGAATGGGGCTATCTGAGACAGAATCATCCCTGGGGAATACCAGAACCAGATATGCATCACAGACTCAGCTTGCCTGCTGTTCTATCCTGAACCAGAAAGGCGTTCCGGCTCTGCCATTTGCAAGCCGTACAGAATACCTGAGAGCATTGCCTGCCATACATAGGATCATCCATTCAGTCTCTATGTTCCTTATCCCATGCGTCCGGAATCTGCGGTAGCCGAATGCGGCCTTGAGAAGGGAGAAGGAGCCCTCGGCCTGTATGCTCCGGTTTATCCGCATCTCTATTCCCTTCTCGCTTGTTATCAGAACTTCGCTCTTCCTTCTGTATTTCTCAGCATCAATATCTATCGTAAGACGCTTGTAATCATGCTTATCAGCAGTGGAAAGCATGCACTGCTTCCTTAAAGGACAGCTCTTGCAGCCTCTCCTTGCCTCATGCACCTGTCCCCTGGAAGTGTCATGCACATGGTAGAGCTTATGCCCTCTCATGCAGGTGAAGACATTGCTTTCTTCGTCGTATGCGAAACTGGTCTTCAGAGAAGGATTCTTTCTTCTCTTCCTTTTCTTGTCCTCCTCATGGTACTGCGGCTTGATGTATGCCTTCTTCTCATGCTCATCAAGCCATCTGTAATTCTCCTTTATGTCATAGCCTGAATCCGCACAGTACGAATCATAGGAGAACCCATCTTTCTCCAGCTTCTCGAGCATCGGTATCATCGTGCGGTAGTCAGTGCGGTCCATGAATGCTCCGCAGGCAATCACATAGCCGTTCTGGACGAGGTCCTGCATGTTGTATGCCGCCTTGAGCTGCCCGTTGCGTATGTAGTCTTCCTTCATCCTCATGAACGTCGCATCCTCATCCGTCTTTGGAAGGCTGTTCCTCCCGCTCTCCTTCATCTTCCGTATCCATGAGATGTAATTCGCTATCTTCTGCTTCTCCTCGCGTATCTTCTTCCAGTCCCTCTGTTCCTGTGAAAGGTGATGGCCGCGGCCGCTGGCTGATGGGAACCTGACGCCGTTCTTCTGCATCAGATCCTCAATGGAATCCATGACAGCCATAACGTTCTTTTCCGTAACTTCAGCTTCAAGGCCATATGAACTTGAAATCGCGGAAACCCCTCATCAGGGCCTTTGCCAGATTCTTCTCGCATCCCGTGCGCCACACGAATGTGTATTTCCCGGCTGCGCTCTCTATCTTCGTCCCATCCTGGAATACTGCTTGCCCATCAAGCTCCCCAAGCTCCATGAGCTTCATCACGCTCTGCCTCATGATGTCGGCTATCGCGTCATGGCTATTACGGATGAATCTGTCTATCGTGGAGTGGTCTGGTATCCTGCCCATGCCAACGATCCTCATGCATACGCAGTCACGCCTCATCAGCTTCTCTATCTCCCTGGATGAGAAACAGCCGTTCATGTATGAATATATCAGAAGTACCATCATCTTCGACGGATGTATGGCAAATGGGCGTCCAAGGCTTCTATGTATGAGGAATATGTTCCATCAAGCGGTATTGAGAGGTTCAGATACAGTTGTCCGTCTTCGAGATTCAGGATATT
The DNA here is from genome assembly GCA_017694595.1 of Candidatus Ornithospirochaeta stercoripullorum. Taxonomy (GTDB): domain Bacteria; phylum Spirochaetota; class Spirochaetia; order Sphaerochaetales; family Sphaerochaetaceae; genus Ornithospirochaeta; species Ornithospirochaeta stercoripullorum. The sequence goes on from JADIMT010000092.1 coordinate 29,393, forward strand.
ATTATTCATGGCCATATGGCTTAAGCAAGTCCTCCTGTTTATTTCTTTGTGGTATCTGAAATTATAACAGAAAAGGCTTGCTTTTTCTATGCCAAGACGCCTCAATTCCTGAATTAATTCGTTTTATTGGAAGAAATTATACAGCTTTTGCCTAGACAGCAGAAGACCGTCGCTTTTTTTGCGACGGTCCCCTTATTATCCACTTATTTATTGGATCACTCGTGGATGTCTCCATATGTCTCGAGAAGAGTGTCACATGTAATGCGGATAACATCTTCGCCTGTAATCTCGCCAGCAACTGCTCTAGCAAGGTTGTCACGGAGTGTGTTGCCCCAGTCCTTACCAATGTAAGAAGACTCGATAGCTTTATCTCTCTCCGGACCTGCATCTGTAGCATTGAGCTCCTGAACGAAGATATCAAGACCAGGAACATCGTAATCAACTTCGATTCCCTTGACACCTGGCAGATAGTTTCCATCCTTGCAGTACTGGATGTAGTTTTCTGGCTGGAAGAACCAATTGATGAACTCAACTGCAGCCTCTTCCTGGCCTGTTCCATCGAATGCGTAGAGGAAGTTACCACCAAGACATGTAGCAACTGTTGTCTCATATGGCATCAGAACAGGAATCCATTCGAAGTCCTTGATGTTCTCCATGTAGTCTGTGATAACCCAGTTACCAGCAAGGTGAGCAGCAACACGACCAGTCTTGAACATCTGCTGAGCGTTCTCTGTTCCGAGACCTGCGGAAACTGATGAGTATCCATTCTTATAGAGTGAAAGAATGAAGTCGATTGCTTCCTTTGTCTCAGGGCTATCGAGAATAAGGTGCTTCGGATCTTCTGGATCGAAGAAGAGTGAACCGAACTGATAAAGAATAGTTCTGATTCTCTGCTGTGAGTAGTCAATTACAAGAGCATAGTCGAGTGTATCCTCGTTAGCTGCCATAACCTGATCAAGGGCTGCCATGAATTCATCCCATGTCCATCTCTCTTCCTCTGTGAGAGGATAGGAAACACCAGCTTTGTCGAATGCTGTCTTGTTGATGATGAGACCTACAGCTGTAGCATTGACTGTACCTGCAATGAGCTCGCCTGTAGCTGGGCTTGTTCCGTCCATTGCGAAAGAGTCACCTGTAAGATCACCAACCTTGCCCTCGAGAGAATATGCCAGATCATTATACTGGATGAAGTGGCCAGAGCGGATAAGAGCTGGAAGGTCATGAGCCATTGCTCTGTTCTGAATCTGTGTCTGCATATCGCCATAAGCGATTTCATTGATGAAGACCTGGATTCCCTTATCTGCATATTCAGCATTGAATCTCTCGACAGCTTTAGCCATCGCTCCGCCTTCAAGTGTATCATCTGAAAGAAGAATCTCAAGGCGTTCTACACCACCGGATGACTCTCCACTACCACCAGCCCAAACGCCAGTAATAAGGAGTGAAAGCACAAGGAATGCTGCTAAGAATTTCTTCATATGTTTCTCCTTTTTATTATTCCTATCGGTTAGTCTACACCCAGTATCTAGGGCAATTCTACTCACATTTTGCTATCATATTCTACTTTACCATGATTTCTTGTTAAAAATCTGGAAATCATAAAGTCAAAGGCCTTCAGGACAAGCCTTTTTGCAATGCTTTTCTAAAAGCACCTCTCCTTCAGCTTTCACATCAGGAGAGGCATGAATCAGCCAAGAGGGAATTCCTTCTCAAGGAAATCCAGATCAAGCTCAGGATAAAGGACGAAAGCGTCGAGGAGCGCTTTGACTCTACGCCTTGCTTCTTCCATCACGCTCTCTGGAGCTTTGGCTTTGTTTTTAGACAACTCACCAGCGTGCTCACCCTTCGTCAGCTTTACAGGATGGGCAGCTTTCAGGACAGTGGCAATGATTGATGCAACCTCCTCCATCTCCTGCTCCCCCATTCCAAGCGTCGTGAGAGCGGGAGTGCCCAAGCGCAGGCCAGATGTGTACCAAGGTCCATTACTGTCAAACGGAAGCGCATTACGATTGAGTGTGATACCACATTCTCTCAAAAGGCTTTCTGCTTGACGTCCGTTGAGACCAAATGGACGTACATCCAGCAGCATCAGGTGGTTATCAGTGCCGCCAGTTGCTACAGGAATGCCTTCTTTCATGCAGCTCGATGCGAGATGACGTGCATTCTGGACAATTCTATCCGCATACGCTCTGAAGTCCGGCTTTAAAGCTTCTTCCAGTGCCACAGCTTTTGCGGCAAGGATATTCGGCAGCGGTCCGCCAATGACAAGAGGACAGCCTTTATCGACAGAAGCTGCAAATGCTTCCTTGCACAGAATCATACCTCCTCTGGGGCCTCTGAGCGTCTTATGCGTAGTTGTTGTCACGACATCAGCCCACTGGACTGGATTGAAATCGCCCTGGAAGACTTTACCAGCCACAAGTCCTGCAAAATGTGCCATATCAACCATGAAGACTGCGTCATATTTATGCGCTATGTCAGCCATGCGATGGAAATCGATTGCTCTCGGGTATGCAGAATATCCCGCAAGGAGAATCAACGGCCGGATCTCAGCAGTCAGGCGCTCAATCTCATCGTAATCGAGAAGCCCCGTCTCTTTATCTACAGTATATGAATAAGCATCGAACATCTGCGCGGAGACATTCTGCCTATAGCCATGCGTCAAATGTCCACCGGAATAGTAATCAAGCCCAAGCAACCTCTGGTTATGAGTTGCCTCTCTGATTTTGTTCCAGTCTTCCCTTTTCATGTCAGAAGGATTCTTTATACCCATTTCAGACAACGCAGGCACTTCCACGCGCTCATTCAGAACAGCCCAGTAAGCACAGAGGTTGGCATCTGCCCCTGAATGCGGCTGTACATAGGCATGCTCTGCCCCAAACAGCTGTCTAGCTTTCTCTGCGGCTTCCGCTTCTATAGCATCCACATTATCACAACCTGCATAGAATCTATGATAAGGAAAACCTTCGGAGTATTTGTCCGTAAGAAGGTTCCCCATCGCAGCTTGTACAGAAAGCGATGAATAGTTCTCGCTGGCAATAAGCTTGAGATATGTTCTCTGGTCCTTAAGTTCATGGACTATCCTTGCAGCAACTGATGGGGAAACACGTGCGACAAGATCAAGAGACGCTGTATACATAGCCATCTCTGAAGTCAAGTTCTTCCCGCTTTTCAGATAATCTTCAAATGCACCCATATCTTCCTCCTTGTGAAAGGATGCATCTAAGAGAAGATGTTTTCAATATCTCTTCATGGCCATCTGATTTCCAATGGTTCTGATGATTGACAGCTTTTGATGGAATAAATAGACTGCTAAAGGCTTTGATAAAATATATTAAGGAGAAAAAATGGCAAAGGAAGAAGCAATCGAGGTTGAAGGAGTTGTAAAAGAAGCTCTGCCAAACACTATGTTCCGCGTTGAGCTCACAAACAAACTGGTAATCCTCGCACACCTTTCAGGAAAGATGAGGAAGCACTACATCAGAATCGTTCCTGGTGACACAGTGAAAGTAGAGCTTTCCCCATATGACCTGACAAAGGGCAGAATTGTCTACAGGGAGCGCTAAGCTTTAAGGATTATCCAGAGTGCTCCCGAGCCGCCTGCTGACTGAGGGGCGCTATATTTTTCGCTTACGATTCCCGATTCATCAAGAACATGTATCACGGCATCGCGGAGAACTCCAATGCCGTCTTCGCTGTGAAGTCCCTTTCCTGTTATTATCGATATTTTTCTTAAACCGTTCTCCCTGCATTCATCGAGGAAAGACTTCACGCAGCTTTCAGCTTCGGCCACAGTATAGCCATGAAGATCGAGCGTAGACTGAGGCATCATAGTGCGAAGCTTGGAGA
>JADIMT010000093.1 GCA_017694595.1 Candidatus Ornithospirochaeta stercoripullorum
ATCCAGAAGAAACTGGGATATATGTCCCCTGTTGAGTTCAGGAATCTCAGGCTGAAAGAACTTGAAGAGGCGAACCTTATAATATAGCTTAAAAGAAGGTCTAATGTGTCTACCTTTCGGGGGTCAGTTCACCCCGGGTAGATTGTCAAGTTTTTTCATTCTTTTTCTGTCTTTTTCTCAAATTTATATCGTAATCCCAACATACATTCCTGAAAGAATTAAGAAATCAAAAAATATGCAAACCAGTCCATTCAAATGCATAAGTATTCAGATTTTAGTTGACTAAAATTGCAAGTTTATACATCATGGACTTCACGGATAAATAATATGGACAGCAAGGAAATAGAAGAGAGAGTAAAAACTGAAGCAATCCGCCAACATACTATCTCAGTTGACCCGAACGCTCCAGCAAAAGGCTCTACAACAATTAACATGACAGATGGCGTGCTCATCCCTAAAAAAGGCGAGAAGCATGTCTTCACATCGTGGAGGCTCACCTTCTTCGGTGCGATAATCCTATCAGCGGTGCTGATTATCTTCTTTCCAGATCCCTACCGCCAGATCTTCATCACATGTCTTCGAGGAGCTCCTGTAACATTTGAGGTAACGATCTTCTCCATCATCGGCGCTGTAATCATCGGTACATTCACAGGTCTGGGCTCTGTTTCCAAGAGACGATGGATCAACATGATCTGTGGTGTATATGTAGAACTGATCAGAGGAATCCCTCTGCTTGTCCAGCTCATCTTCATCTACTATGCTGTAGGATCGTTCTTCCATGTTGAAGGCATGATGGCTGCTATCTTTGCACTCTCTGTCTGCTTCGGTGCATACATGGGAGAGATAGTAAGAGCTGGCATCCAAGCAATCCCCAAGGGGCAGATGGAAGCTGCTATTGCGCTGGGCATGTCGCGTTCACAGGCTTTCAGATATATCATCCTTCCGCAGACTATCAAGGTGATTCTTCCAGCTATTGGCAATGAGTTCATCTCAATGCTCAAAGACTCTTCACTTGTTTCAGTACTTGCGCTGGAAGACATACTCCGCTGTGGCAGAATGTATATCTCTCGCACATTCCTCTCTCTGGAGACAATGCTCGTCGTAGCACTGATTTATCTTATCATCACATTGGTACTTTCACGTCTTGTAGGACTGCTGGAAGAAAGGCTGCACAAGAATGGCTAAGATTGAAATACAGAATCTATCAAAAGACTTCAATACACCTAATGGCGTTCTCCATGCTGTAAAGAATGCTTCACTTACAGTCAATGATGGAGAAGTCGTCGTTATTATCGGGCCATCTGGAAGTGGCAAATCAACGATGCTCAGATGTGTCAATGGACTGGAGAAACCTACATCGGGACATATCATGATTGATGGTACCGATACAACATCCCCCAATACGGATATCAGGAAGATAAGAGAAGATGTCGGCATGGTATTCCAGTCATTCAACCTATTCCCGCATCTCACCGTCCTCGATAACATCACGCTTGCACCGATCAAGGTGAGAAAGATGGACAAGAAGAGCGCTGAAGAACTCGCAATGCAGCTTCTCAAGAGAGTTGGATTGGAAGAGAAAGCCAAGGTCCATCCACCACAGCTCTCAGGAGGACAGCAGCAAAGAGTCGCTATTGCTAGAGCGCTGGCAATGAATCCGAAAGCCATGCTGTTCGATGAACCTACATCAGCTCTTGATCCTGAGATGATCAAGGAAGTTCTTGATGTAATGCTCTCTCTGGCGAAAGATGGCATGACAATGCTCTTAGTGACACACGAAATGGGCTTTGCTCGCGCTGCCGCCGATAAAGTTGTCTTTATGGATAAAGGAGAGATCATTGAAACAGGTACACCTGAAAAGATGTTCACGCATCCAGAAAGCGAAAGAACACAGGATTTCCTGAATCATATCCTTTAAGAACAGAGCCTGCCGATTTAAGACAGGCTCAATTTTTCTTATCTCCGATAGCCTAAAAGACATTTCGTGACAATGTCCAACAGTTCTTCAGCTATCTCACTAGCTTCACGTTCCATGCCAGTGCCAAGCCACTGGAAGAAAAGCACGATACATCCACCCGTTATGAAAGCTGAGACTTGGTGCATCTCTGATTTGGACGTGAACACATAATCGCTTGAATTAAGAAACACATCCATCATCTTCCCGAACTTGTTCTGCAAGAACAGCATCGTCTCTGCATGATGGGATGAATGGTACAATGCCAGAACAAGAGCTTTATTATTTTTTGTGTAATTGATGACATTTCTAATTATGTCTGACCAATCACCTGTGGCTTCGTCCATGATTTTCGCAACTTCTGTATCAAATATCCACGATACAAGATCCTGAAGGCTCTTGAAATGATAGTAGAATGTATGTCGATCATATCCCGCTGTAGCTGCAATGTCTTTGACAGTTATGCGACGTGTCGGAGATTGTGACTGTAACTTTCTGTAAGCTTCTGCAAATGCTAGTTTAGTATAGTCCTCTTCCCTTTCCATATATTGATAATCCAGAATAAAAACGGAAAAAGCAAGAGGAGATAATTCCATCTCCCGCTTTTTTTAAACAAGCGGGAGAATGTGGTTTCCCATCAAACCATGCCGAAAAGCATTCCAATCACATGCACAGCAAAGGAAGCTAGCCAAGCAACAGCGCATTGCAATATGACAACACCCAGTGCCCAACGTCTGCCAAGTTCCCTCCGTACTGTAGCGATTGCTGCTACGCAAGGAGTATAAAGCAATGTGAAGATCAAGAAGCCAAACGCAGTGAATGGCGTAAAGAGAGTGGAAAGGATGGAAGCTCCTCCGCCAAGAAGCACAGTAAGCGTGCTGACAACACTCTCTTTTGCACTGAAACCTGTGATGAGAGCTGTGCTGATTCTCCAGTCATCGAAGCCGAGAGGCTTGAATATCGGGGAAATAATGGAACCGATAGCCGCAAGCATACTTTCTGATGAATCAGAGACAGGATTGAGACGTATGTCGAAGCTTTGAAGGAACCAGATGATAATAGTCGCGAGGAAGATTATAGTGAACGCTCTGGTGACAAAATCCTTTGTCTTCTCCCATATAAGCTGGATAACCGTCTTTGCACTTGGCATTCTGTAATTAGGAAGCTCCAGAACAAATGGGACAGGGTTTCCTTTGAAACCAGTATGTTTGAGAATCAGTGAAAGCACGATGCCCATGACAATTCCTATCAGATACAGGAGAATCATCACAAGTGCCCCGTAATCTGGGAAGAATGCATATGTGAACATCGCATAAATAGGCAGCTTCGCAGAACAAGACATGAAAGGTACAAGCAGAATCGTCATCTTCCTATCACGCTCGGAGGAAAGCGTCCTTGTAGCCATGATTGCTGGTACAGAACAACCAAAACCAATCAACATTGGAACAAAGCTTCTGCCAGATAGTCCAATCTTCCTAAGCAACTTATCCATGACAAACGAGACTCTCGCCATATAACCGCTATCCTCCAAGATGGATAGGAAGAAGAAAAGCACAACTATAATCGGAAGGAAGGAAAGAACGCTGCCGACACCAGTGAATACTCCATCGATAATCAAGGAGTGCACTACGCTATTCATTCCATAAGCTGTAAGGGCGCTATCAACCAAAGCTGTCAGCTTATCAATACCAAATGAAAGCAAATCAGACAGGAACGATCCAACAGGACCAAATGTCAGGTAGAAAACGACTGCCATGATCAGGATGAAGGCAGGAATTGCTGTATACTTTCCTGTCAGGAATTTATCAGCTTTGAGAGAGCGCAAACGTTCCTTCGACTCATGTGGCTTTACAACGCTTTCAGCACAGACGCTCTCGATGAACCTGAATCTCGCATCAGCGAGAGCTGCGTCGCGATCCGTGCCGCTCTCAATCTCCAGCTGTTTGAGGATATGCTCGAGAGTCTCTTTCTCGTTCTCATCAAGAGAAAGTGACTTCATAATCGGCTCATCACCTTCCACAAGCTTTGAAGCTGCGAATCTGACAGGAATGCCAGCTCTCTCAGCATGATCCTGAATCAAGTGCATTATCGCATGAAGACATCGATGAATTGCGACATCCTTTGCTTCCCCTTCTGCTGGACAGAAATCCTTCAAGCCGGGTGCTTCCTTGAAGCGTGCGACATGCTCTGCATGCTTGATCAGCTCCTCGACACCCTCATTCTTGGCAGCAGAAATAGGAACGACAGCGACACCCAAGCTCTCTTCCAGCTGGTTGACATCGATAGTACCGCCATTCTCGCGCACTTCATCCATCATGTTCAATGCAACGACAATTGGAAGCCCCAACTCTATCAACTGCATAGTCAGATAGAGATTACGCTCTATATTAGTCGCGTCAACAATATTTATGATTCCATCAGGCTTGCCTTTGAGAATGAAATCCCTGCTTACTATCTCCTCGTTCGTATATGGGGACAGGGAGTAAATACCTGGTAAATCGACAACAGTGGCATCCTCATGTCCTCTTATTTTACCCGACTTGCTATCAACAGTCACACCAGGGAAATTTCCGACATGCTGGTTAGATCCTGTCAGCTGATTAAAAAGCGTAGTCTTGCCACAGTTCTGGTTGCCAGCCAGCGCGAAGACAATCGGAGTGCTTTCAGGAATCAAAGGACGATCTGTAGGCTTATGTTCACAAAACTCGCCTACATGCGGGTGCTGTATCATCCTATGAGGCTCATAGGCTGTCTTGCCAACTCTGGGAGCTGCTGCTTTCTCACACTCAATCTTTGCCGCATCTTCTTTTCGCAGCGTAAGCTCATAGCCACGTATGAATATCTCCAAAGGATCTCCAAGCGGAGCTTTCTTAATAAGTGTGACAATAGTATCCGGCGTAAGTCCCATATCCAGAAAATGACGACGGAGAGCCGCGTCACCTGAAACAGTAAGAATCTTTGCGCTCTCACCGATTGGAAGTCTATCAAGTGTCATCATGTTAATCTCTCACACGGATTATACTCAGAGAGCGGATGCTGTTCCATAGATTGCAAAGGGAAAGAAAAAGCCCTTCCATTTACGGGAAGGGCGGATAAATCAGAAGATAATCAATAAGCAGCGTTCAGCCATTCAATTCCATCAATCTGCACTGTGAAGTATGGAGCAGACTGGAATACTGATTCATGGAATGCGCCATCGTATACAGCTTCCTCACTATCTGCAGTGAAGTCACCATCTGTATCAAGAGCGAATGCATGTGTAAGAGGCTCACCACCGACTGTGAATGTGCTTGTATCGAATACCTGCAGAGAACCATCAGCAAGAGCTGCTTCAATTTCTGCAATCTTCTCTGCTGTTCCAGGAGCAGCAATAGCTTCATTGAGCGGTGTCATGACAACAGCGCCCTCAGCCATACCCTTGCACCAGTCCTGAGGAATCTCTTCACCATTTACATATGCCTTGATAGCTTCATAGAAGTAAATAGCCCAATCGATTCTTGTGGAAATGAGGGAAGCATTTGGAGCGATGCCTGTCATATCATTGTTATAACCCGTATGGTATACACCACGCTGCTGAGCTGCAGTTGCAGGTGTTGTATTATCGGAATGCTGAGAAATCATCACACAGCCCTGATCTGCAAGAGCGAGTGCAGCATCGGACTCAGCTGTAGCATCTGACCAAGAACCTACGAAGGAGACTTTCATTGTCACGGACGGGCAAACTGACTTAGCACCGAGATAGTATGATGTGAAACCAGAGATAACTTCTGCAAATGAGTAAGCACCTACGTATCCAATAATAGCTTCTTCAGGAGCAATCTCGCCATTGTCAATCATTTCCTGGAGCTTCATACCAGCAACAATACCAGCGATGTATCTGCCTTCATAGATATTAGCGAAAGCATTGTGTGTATTCTCTCTGCCATCGAATGCCGATGCACAGTTTGTGCAGCTGATGAACTCGATATCTGGATATTCGTCAACAACTTCCAGCATGAATGGCTCGAAGCCATAGCTGTTATTGATGATGATCTGGCAACCTTCCTCAGCTGCTTCGATATTAGCATCTGTACAAGTTGCATCTTCACCGATGTTATACTTTGTGACCCAGTCTACTGTGATGCCTTCAGCTGCAAGCATCTCTGTAGCTTCATCACGACCTCTGATGAAGTTGTAAGTATAACCCTGGTCGTTCTCATCTCCGATACACAGAAGAGCGACTTTAACTGTATTTGGGTCGGACGGAGTTGCTTCCTCTCCAGCACCGGATGCAAAGACAAATCCGGTCAGAAGCATAAGAACCATAAGAACTGAGAATAATTTTTTCATAAGCTCTCCTTTTCTTGTTCTCTATGAATCAGGGAACCTTAATCTGATTTTAACAGAAGATTTATAATAAGCAATCTGCAAAACCCTCTGTTGTATAAAAAAATCCAAACAAAAACCGACTATTTACACAAAATCAGATAGAAGATTCCTCTCATGACACAACTAGTGAAGTACTCTTATCGTTCCTCCCTGAAGTAGTTGTTCCCCAGCGAAGCAGGAGGCTGCCGATCCCTGCTGTTTCTCATGCTGGTCAGCACAAGCACAATCACAGTTACGATGTATGGCAGAATCTTGTAGAGCTCCGTAGGAATGAACGGTATGGCAACGCGGAGATACATGATCATCATCGCACCAAACAGCACGGACCCCCAGATAGCATTCAACGGTCGCCACATACAGAAGATGACAAGCGCGACTGCCAGCCAGCCTACACCTGAAAGACCTTCATGGTTCCAGACACAGCCTGCGGTAGTCATGATGTAGACCATACCTCCAATTGCAGAGATACCACCGCCCACAATCGTTGCGAGATACTTGTATTTAACTATATTGATGCCTGCCGCATCGGATGTGGATGGAGACTCGCCTACAGCTGTCAGATACATACCCCACTTCGTTTTCTTCAGGAAGAGATACATCAGCACAGCGACAACAATCGCAAGATAGAAGAAGACTGTGTGAGAGAAAAGAATGTTACCTATAACAGGAATATTCACAATGAAGCGAGGAAAGATTGCCGCAGAGAAAGCTTCCTTGAGATTATTGCTCAATGCGACATATCCACCTTCGCTCACTCTCATGAATTCACCTACGAACTGACCGATACCCGTACCGAAGATGGAGAGCGCAAGGCCTGTAACATTCTGATTGGCTCTCAGCGTGATTGTCAGAAAACTGTAGATAGCGGAAGCCGCCATGCCCGCTGCAAAAGCTGCAAGAATTGCAATTATGATAGCCAGTGGTCCACTTGCGGCAACACCAGCGGCTTTCTCATAGTAAAAAGCTCCAGCGAGTCCAAAAGCACCTCCCATGTACATGATACCTTCTACACCAAGGTTGAGGTTTCCGGATTTCTCCGTAAGGATCTCTCCGAGCGTTCCATACATCAAAACAGTTCCGAATGTAACAGCAGCTACGATTAATGTAATGATTGTTGTCATCAGCTCCTCTCCTTCTTGTTGTTCCCCTTGCGGCGGAAGATCAGCTTGTAGTTGATGAAGAACTCACAGCTGAGCATGCAGAAGAGCAGAATACCTGTGATGATATCAGCAATAGAAGCTGGTACCGACATCCTCGTCTGCAATGTGTTGGAGCCTTTTTCAAGCACTGCAAGAATCATTGAGATGACTATCATCGCAAACGAATTGAGCTGTGAAAGCCAAGCAACTGTGATTGACGTGAAGCCCACACCATCGGCGACCCCGCTATAGAGCGTGAAGTTCGCTCCGGAGACGATGATGAAACCAACGATACCGCTGATAGCTCCCGAAATGAACATCGTACGCATGATAATCCAGCCTACATTCATACCGGCGTAGCGTGCTGTATTTACGCTGTCGCCGACAACCGCAATCTCATAACCCTGCTTTGTCTTGTTCATATAGATATACATCAAAACAACAAGGACAAGCGCTATAATCCAACCGCAGTTGACACCAAAGACAGTCGGGAGACGTGCGTTATCATTGAACATAGGAATGAGCTGAGAGCCTTTCCTTCCTTCCCATGGACCACCTTGCAACCAAGCAACAATACCGATCGCTATGTAGTTCATCATCAGCGTGAAAAGCGTTTCATTAGTATTGAACTTAGCTTTGAAGAATGCAGGAATCAAAGCCCAGAGGCCACCTGCTATCGCTGCAGTGAATGCCATTATAATAAGTAGCGGGACATGCGGAATCTTGTTATACCAAAATAGCGCGAAATATGTCGCAGCCACAGCACCCATCGTAATCTGGCCTTCAGCTCCAATGTTCCAGAACTTCATCTTGAAACAAGGCGCTATTGCCAATGCACAGCCAAGAAGAGGAATTGCTGTCCTGATTGTCTGCTTCAGATAAACAGGTCTCGAAAGCGAACCCTGGATTATAACACCATAGGCAGATACAGGATTATTACCTGTAAGAATCATAGGCAGACAGCCGAGAATAAGAGCAATGAGAATGGAACCAACACGAATCATCCACATGCTGCTTCTTTTCATCTCCGTACGCTTGGCAAGTCTAATCAAAGGAGTTCTCTCTGTTGCCATTTACTTATCCTCCCTTGTATTGAACTGTGTCATCATCAGGCCGATCTCTTCCTTTGTCGTGTTTCTTGCGTCCACGACACCTGCCACCTGGCCGCCGCAGAGGACGAGGATTCTGTCAGCCAGCTCCAGAAGGACATCAAGGTCCTCACCCACATAGAGCACCGCCACACCTTTCATCTTCTCCTCTGTAAGGAGGTTGTAGATAGTGTATGATGTGTTGATATCAAGACCACGGACAGCATATGCAGTCATCAAGACTTCTGGCTCACTCGCTATCTCGCGTCCTACAAGCACTTTCTGGACATTGCCTCCAGAGAGGCGTCTGACAGGGAAGTTCAGATTTGGAGTGACAACCTCCAACTCCTCAAGAACCTTCTCCGCCAGTTCTGAAGGTTCTTTCTTTCTCACAAGCACGCCTTTGCCATTCTTCCAGGATCTTAGAAGCATATTGCCTGTCATTCCCATCGATCCGACAAGCCCCATGCCAAGCCTGTCTTCAGGAACGAATGCCATGCCGATGCCTGTCTCCCTGATTTTCTTAGGTGAAAGGCCAGAAATCTCAGTTTCAGTGCCATCATCCGCAATCAGTCTTATGCTGCCTTCTTTGATAGGAGCAAGACCTGCAATGGCTTCCAAAAGCTCTTTCTGGCCGGATCCGGAGATGCCTGCAACACCAAGAATCTCACCTGTATTGGCTTCGAAGGAGACTTTATCGAGCTTCTTCACGCCCTCCTCATCGATGCATGTAAGATTCTCAATCACAAGCTTTTTCTTCGGATTATCATACTTGGGCCTATCGATATTAAGCGTGACAGCATGCCCAACCATCATATCAGTCAAAGCCTGCGGAGATGTTTCAGAAGTATTGACAGTCCCTATGTATTTGCCTTTGCGCAAGACTGCGACCTTGTCGGAAACTTCCATGACTTCGTTGAGCTTATGAGTGATGATTACAATAGCTTTACCATCTCTCTTCATGTTCTCCAGCACGGCGAAAAGCTTCTTCGTCTCCTGGGGAGTAAGAACTGCAGTAGGTTCATCAAGGATGAGAATATCTGCACCGCGATACAGCACTTTGACAATCTCAACGGTCTGCTTCTGGGAGACGGACATGTCATAAATCTTCTCTTCAGGATTAATCTCGAAGCCATAGCGCTTACAGATTGACCGCACCTTCTCATTTGCAGCTTTCAAATCCATTCTGCCTTCATCAAGACCAAGAATGACATTCTGAGCGGCTGTGAAAACTTCAATCAGCTTGTAATGCTGATGAATCATGCCAATGCCATAGCTATAAGCTTCACGAGGAGAATGGATATAGATTTCCCTGCCATCTTTAAGTATCGTCCCTTCATCAGGCTGGTAGATACCGGAAAGCATGTTCATGAGTGTAGTCTTGCCACTTCCATTCTCACCAAGAAGCGCAAGAATCTCACCACGGTTTATTGAGAGGTCAATACTATCGTTGGCAACAACCTGCCCAAAGCGCTTGGTGATGCCTTTCATTTCTATTGCACATCTGTTTTCCAAAGCCTTACCTCTTGGTTTTATCTTAACACAGTCTTAGATATGAAAAAGAACAAAACGCAACAACATGCGACAAACATCAAAAAATGTGATGGAAAAAGCATATCAATCCCAAGGAAAACCGCTGAAAACTGGCTTTCCAGTATATTTGTGTGCGCTCTCCTCCCCTTTGATTACCTTCAGGACTTCACTGGCCATCTCCTCCTGCTCTACCTCTCCAGGATAGACAGAGACAGGAGCTATCCACTCCGTCCTTTCCTTGATTGCGGAGACAATATCATCGAAACGAACAAGCCCACCTGTAAGGATAATCTGATCGACATTGCCACGCAGCACAACAGCCATTGAGCCTATCGACTTGCAGATCTGGTAAATCATCGCATTCCAGACAAGAGTCGCATGAGCATCGCCGGCATATACCATCTCATGGACTTTATCCGCATTGGATGTGCCGAAATGGCTGACGAAACCTCCTGAGCGAGAGCACATCGCCTCCAGCTCCGCAGGTGTATGACTCTCGAGATATCTGGCAACCTCCATAAGCGGTATGCTGCCAAGCCTTGTAGGAGTGAAAGGACCATCTCCACCCGCACCTTCAGTACCGTCAATCATACGTCCATTGCTGTGCGCTGATACAGTGATACCCCCGTCAATATGGCAGACAACGAGTGAGCACTCTTCATATCTCCGGCCAATTGATTCAGCATAACGGCGGGCAACACCTTTCTGATTCAGCACATGTGACTGCGCTCGCCTGTAGACACCTTTAAGCCCTGTGACACGAGCAAGATCAGAGAACTCATCGACATTAGTAGGATTGACTGTATACATAGGCTTTGAGTATTCAGACCCCCACTCATAAGCCATCATGACTCCAAGTTTCGCAGGATGATCGCTGCCGCCTTTATCATCCCTCGTGTCTTCATACAGCTTTCTGTCTATCGCCATTACTCCAGCACACTGTGAATACGCACAGCCACCGCGTCCGATGAACACATCGATACTCTCTATCGCTATATCATGATTTCGCAGCAAATCCAGAACGACCTGCTTACGCATCTGCATTTGATCATTCGTCGTAGTATAGGAAAGCAGCAAAGGTGCATCATGGAAGACGCTCTTCGTGAAAACCTCTGCATCATCATCAAACACACTGACTTTAGTTGACGTCGATCCTGGATTAATTACTAAGAGTCTCATACAGCCATAATACCATCTTTCAGCTATAATAGCGTCGTGAAACTTCATAAAGACTTCTTCATCTATTGTATATTCGGAGCCTTGGCTACGCTGGTGAACATGCTCAGTTATGAACTTCTGTATGCCAAACTTGGGATTGCAAATACGCTCAGTGTCATGCTCTCCTGGTTCCTTGCTGTCACATTTGCTTTTTTCACAAATAAATTCATCGTTTTCAGAGTGAAAGGAAAGAAGGAGAAGCACAGCATCCTCTCACAGCTCTTGTCATTCTATCTTTTGCGGGCAGGGAGCGGATTGCTGGATGTTATCATCATGTTCATCGCTGTAGATGTGATGGACTGGAACCATACACTCTGGAAATTCATCTCTAATCTTGTCATGGGGCTTTGCAACTACATAGCTGGCAAACTCTTCATATTTTCCAAAGCCGAGTAAATATAATGTTATTATTATAACATATTGTTATATTATAGACATAACTGTTACAATCTGCTATCTTCCAGCTAAGGAGCACACATGAAAGTCGCTATATCAGGCTATGGAAGAATGGGAAAGCTTATCTACAGCATGCTCAAAGCAGAAGGAAAGCATCATGTCAGCGCTGTAATTGATCCATTCTGCACCTCGGGAGAAGTAACACACCGCAGTGTATCAGAAATCACGGATAGCGCTGCCGATGTCATAATAGACTTCTCAGCACCATCAGCAATGGAGGAGAACATCAGAAGATACATAGAGCTGGGGATTCCTGCAGTAATCGGTACAACTGGTTTCAGCTTTACTCCGCCGTCATCGCTTAAAGCGGGCATAATCATTTCTGGGAATTTCTCAATAGGAGTCTCTCTTTTCATTGCGTTGGTCAAGAAAGCTGGAGAACTGCTCAACAGCGTACCAGACTACGATGCGGCTATTACAGAGACTCACCACAGGAACAAAGCAGATTCCCCGTCGGGAACAGCTCTGATGGCAGCTAATGCGCTGATGAGCGTTCTGGAACGCAAGACAGAGCTTGTCATAGGCAACACTGAAGGGAAAATCAAAGCAAACCAGCTGCAGATTTCTTCGCTGAGAGTCGGTTCGGTACCTGGGGAGCATTCACTCATCCTCGACAGCGATGCTGACACGATTGCTATCACACACACAGCGAGAAACAGAAACGGATTCGCATCAGGGGCTATTAAAGCAGCTGAGTGGATAACAGCACAAAAACCAGGCTTATACACAATGGATGATTTCATCGCAGATTTAGGAGGTTTTGCATGACGGATTTCAAAGGCGTCTATACAGCATTGATCACACCATTCACGGATCTAGGAACGGTCGATTACAAAAGCCTTGAAAACATAGTCAATCACCAGATAGAAGAAGGCATTGACGGACTTGTACCTTGTGGAACAACAGGAGAGAGCCCTACTCTTTCCCATGAGGAACATGATAGGGTAATAGCACAGACTGTGAAATATGCAGCAGGCAGAGTACCTGTAATCGCTGGCACAGGCTCAAATAGCACTACAGAAGCTATCAGGCTCTCTCAGCATGCAGAAGATTCCGGAGTGGATGCAGTTCTCCTTGTGAACCCATATTACAACAAGCCTACGCAGAAAGGATTATTCCTGCATTTCAAAGCGATAGCGAATTCTGTAAAGATTCCATGCATTCTTTACAATATAAAAGGCAGGACAGGTGTGAATCTGGAAACAGAGACACTTGTACGCCTGACAGAGGAATGCCAAAACATCGTAGCTGTAAAGGAAGCTTCCGGTTCTCTTGAACAGATGAAAGCCGTCATTGAGGCAACCAATGAGAATTTCAGGGTACTTTCCGGCGATGACAACCTTGCGCTTGAACTTATAAAGCTTGGAGGCGATGGCGTCATCTCTGTGGCCTCCAATCTCTTTCCTCAGAAGATGGCAACTATGGTTCATGCGGCACTGGAACATAGAGAAGAGGAAGCAGAGCGCCTTGCATCCTGGTTCGCACCGTTCTTCAAAGCCTGTTTTCTGGAGACAAACCCAATCCCTATCAAAACGGCGATGGCACGCTATGGCTGGTGTCGTGAATCATTCCGCTTGCCAATGTGCGCTCTTGAATCTTCCCGGCACAGGGAGGAGCTTTTTGCAATTACAGACAGAATGATGGAAGAGACAGCGGGAGGTAACAACTGATGGTCAAAGCAAACGAAGCATTCATGCATCTCAAAGCGGGATATCTCTTTCCTGAAGTTGCGAGAAGAATAGAAGCATGGCAACAAAGGCATCCTGGAGAAGAAGTCCTCAGGCTGAGCATCGGAAACACAACTGAAGCTTTACCTCCCTCGATTGCAAAAGCGATGCATGAGAAAATCAATCTCCTCTCTTCCAGGGAGACATACACAGGATATGGCGATGAACAGGGAGACAAGGAACTGAGAAGAGCACTGAGATTGCACTATGAAAAAGAATATAACGTAGCGCTCCCTGATAACGCGTTCTTCGTGTCGGATGGAGCGAAAAGCGATGCAGCTAATATACAGTCCATCTTCTCACCATCATGCATACCGGCGGTACAGGATCCATCCTATCCTGTCTATGTCGACTCATCCGTCGCTGGTGGACACACAGGAGAGTACAAAGATGGTGGTTATCAAGGGATAGTCTACATGCCTTGCGATGCCTCAAACGGCTTTGCCTCTCTTCCGCCAGATGCACATGCAGACCTTATCTACCTCTGTTTTCCCAACAATCCGACAGGAGCTGTCGCGACGAGAGAACAGCTGAAAGCCTTTGTCGACTATGCTCATAGAGAGAAAGCTATAATCATCTTCGACAGCGCTTACTCCGATTACATCCAAACAGAGGGCATACCCCACTCCATCTACGAGATAGAAGGAGCTGGAGACTGCGCGATAGAAATCGGTTCATTTTCAAAGAATGCCGGCTTTACTGGTGTAAGACTCGGATGGACAGTCGTACCTGAAAAGCTATATGGAGATGACACGTTCCATAGACTTTGGAACAGAAGGCAGTGCACATTCTTCAATGGCGCATCTAACATCGCACAGAGCGGAGGCATCGCAGCGCTCTCCGATGAAGGCAGGAAAGAATGCCTGGAGCTTGTTGGATACTACAAGAAGAATGCTGAAATCATACGAAAGGGATTGGCATCAATCGGGCTTGAATGCTATGGCGGCATCGATAGTCCTTATATCTGGACGAGATGTCCTGACAACATGTCCAGCTGGGACTTCTTTGACTTGCTCCTCGATAAAGCGCACACCGCAGTCACACCGGGTTCAGGCTTCGGAAAGATGGGAGAAGGCTTTGTCAGATTCTCAGCTTATGGACACAGGGAGAATATAGAGGAAGCTATGAACTCGATAAAGGAGAATCTATGAGCGAGAAGAACTTTCCGCTCTCTTCCGAAAAGCTGAGAGCTTTCGCTGAGAAACATGGCACGCCGTTCCACATCTATGATGGCATCGCGATTGAAGACAGAGCAAAGAGCATGCTTGATGCTTTCTCCTGGTCTGCTGGCTTCATCAACTACTTTGCAGTGAAAGCGCTTCCGAATATCAACATACTGCGATTGCTGTACAGGGCTGGATTCGGAGCAGATTGCTCATCGCTTGCAGAGCTGTATTTGGCAAAGGAGGCTGGAATCCCATCCGAAAAGATCATGTTCTCTTCAAACGACACATCGGATGATGAGTTCAGAGAAGCTATCAGGATGGGAGTGATCCTCAATCTCGATGATGAGTCCTACATCGATGATGTACTACGTTTGAATGGCGAACTGCCTGAAACAATCTCCTTCAGATACAATCCGGGAAGAGATAGGACTGGAAATGCCATTATAGGCAATCCTGTGGAAGCGAAGTATGGCGTTACGCATGCTCAGCTGGCCAATTGCTACAAGAGAGCAAAAGAACTGGGCGTGAAAAGATTCTTCTTGCACACAATGGTTGCTTCCAACGAACTCAATGAAGATTACATCGTGGAAACAGCCAGGATGCTCTTCTCCCTTGTCGATGAAATCTATCAGGAAACTGGCATCAGGATCTCACAGCTCGATCTCGGCGGAGGAATAGGAATCCCCTACCGTCCTGAAGACAATGGGATCTCTTTCTATAGCCTCTCCGAAAAGATCAGGAAACTCTACGAAGAGATGATCGACAAGAAAGGATTGGGACCTGTAAGGATTTCCTTCGAATGCGGACGCGCTATAACAGGACCTTTCGGATACCTTGTCTCGAAAGTCCAGCATGTCGAACATAAATACAGGGATTACATCGGGCTCGATGCCTGCATGGCTGATCTGATGAGGCCAGGCATGTATGGTGCTTATCATCACATAACTGTCTCAGGAAAAGAGCACGCAGAAGCCAACCATGTTTATGATGTCACTGGCTCGCTTTGCGAGAACAACGATAAATTCGCTATTCAGCGCGCTCTGCCGGAAATCGAGAGAGGAGATCTTCTCATCATCCACGACACAGGTGCTCATGGCCATTCAATGGGTTTCAACTACAATGGCAGGCTAAGACATGCTGAATACATGATACTTGAGGATGGCATCTACAAAATCAGGAGGGATGAAAGCTATGAAGACTACATCCGCACTATGCTGAAAGAACCTGAAAAAGCCTAATTCCCCTGAGAGAAGAAGGAATCGACAACTTCCAGGACACTTCCGGCAATCGCCATCGCTTTGTCGGAAGGTGTTTTGTATTCAGCCTTTTCACCCCGCGGGTCGACATCAGCAATCTTGAAGCCGGCAGTGACACGTAGCCCAGAACGAAGCATGCCGCGCACCATCCCATCTATCTCGCTTTTCTGTGGAATATCATCGACAAAAGCTATTGTCTCACCCTTTTTCACGATATCGCCAAAAGTGCGCAATGAGCGGAAAACGCCAGAGGCATTGCTTCTGATCACGCGCTCTGAAGTATATCCTGCAATATTTCCAGGGATGCCCGTGTTAGGAGCCGCACTGCCTTTTCTGATGATTCTCCCCAGGTTATGCCCCCTCTGTGTCTCGATGACAGCATCCGCGTCATCGGGAGCTGTAAAGCCTGGACCTAGAGCAATGACCAGTGGTGCCATATCAGCACAAGTACCCAGATTCTTTTTTGCAATAATCGCATCAATTACAACAGCAGGATTCAGGACAGAGACTGCTTTTGCTTCCGGGTCCACAAGCACAGGGATGGAGCCTTCATCAAAGACATGAAATGCATCCTCTGCCCTCTCTATCAGGACAGCACGGATACCATCGACAACCTGCTCTTTCTCATAGACAGCTTCCGCGAAGCTCACATTGCGCCGTACCTGAGTCGGCTGTGATGTTTCCAGAGCTAGCACATCATATCCAGCTCGCTTTAGCCGTATGATTGTTCCAGTTGCAAGATCCCCCGCGCCACGCACGATTATAAGCCGCCTGAGTCTTTCACATTCCGGTTTTCCGCTCCGCTTCTTGTATTTCATCAGGATTTCAGCGGCTACAGCTACAGCCATCTCCTCCGGCGTCTCAGCCCCGATATCAAGGCCCATTGGTACAGAGACACCTTTTGAAGGTACAACGCGTGAACGTGAAGAGAGGACTCCTACATAAAACGCTTTTGAGCAATCAAGCAATGAGAGAATCATGCTGCTATCATGTGTTGTGATGATTACAGCTGAGAATGAGTCGACAGAAAGCGAGGCAAGCACCTCTTCCCAGCTATCTTCCACATGTACTTCAGCTGCGAATGGACACTCAACAGCGCGTGTATCATAGATGTAAAGCGCAAAGCCTATCTCATAAAGCGTCTTGCTGATAGCCTTGCCCACATGACCATATCCGATCACAATCGCCCGTTTAGGGGCCTTCACTACATCAATCATCAGTTCAACTGTACCTCTGCCAGAATTCACAGCAATCTTTCTTCCCATTCCCGCTTTAATAGCTTCCAATGCCTCTGCCTTAGCTTTTTCCTCTATCAGATGTCCTCCGATTGTAGAGACAATCCTTCCACTTTCATCAACAAGCATGCGACCGCTCCTGCGTGGAGTCACACCGCTTGTACCAATGATAGTCACAATAGCGAAGGCAAGATTAAGCCGTTCCAGCTCAGAGGCTGCATAGAAGAGCGAATCCATATCCGGATTGTACATCCTGAAGAATGAGACAGGAAGAGTGGATTTACTTAAAACTTTCATTTTGCAATCCATGCTGCAATGACACGATTTTTTGCGGATAGAATGTTAGATTATCAGAAAGGAGGGCTGAGGATGAAAGCCATACTTGCTTCATTTGGATCCAGGACACATTCCGCGGAGCTGGAAACATTGCAAACAAAGCTTTCGCTGCGATCACCTATCGAGACAGAATCTGTGCATCTTTCCCATATTACCGGCAGGACAACGCTGGAAGCCGCTATCACCGATGACTCTATCATAATGCCTCTTCTGATACAGAAAGGCTATGAATACAGGAGGATACTCAGCCTCGGCTTACCTACAGGAGAGCCCCTTCTCTCCTCTTCGGATGACATCATGCGTATCGCTGGAATTCTCAGAAAGGAACTGGAAAGGAAAGCAGGAAGGACATACATATTCGCAGCCCACGGCAACAAGGATGAGAGGATAGCTCAATACGATGAACTTAACGAAACGCTCCCTGATGATATCAGGATAATTACGATGCAAGGTCCTTGTAGATTTCCAGCAGAAAACATAATGGCTGCTGATGAGATTATCCTCATGCCATTTCTGCTCACAATCGGACACCATGCGCTCATAGACATGCAAGAGAAGGTTCTTCCCAAACTAAGGAGACTATGCAAGCAAGTATCTTACGTAAATAAGAGCATCCTCTCTCTTTCCACTGGCTTCTATGAAATATTTGAAGATCATTTCTGCAGATTGCTAGAAGAACTCAACCTTCTCCCATCCATCGGCAGAGAAGAAGACATGCTTCTTCAAATCAAAGACTCTCAAAGCAGTCTCTCCTGAAAGGAAGCTGTCTGCACTCTCAAAGCTTGCCAGCTTCCCTCCAGAAAGCGTAATCATATAATCAGCGACACGAAGTGCTCTTGAAATATCGTGGAAAGACACTATCACAATCTTGCCTTTCCTTTTCAACTCAGGCAGAACATCCTCGAATACCCGTCTGTAGCGTATATCAAGATTAGCTTCAGGTTCATCGAAGGCATAGAGTTCCGTATCCCTTGAAAGCGAGAAAGCAAGAAAGACCATCTCCCGCTCTCCTCCAGAGAGTGTCGCGACACGCTCTGCAAGCAACTTCTCAAGCCCGAATGTGGAAAGAATCTCCTTTCCCCCCGGATAAATTTCAAGAAGTGAGGTGACAGTAATATCTACCAGTGGCAGGACCTGGGGCAGAAGCGAGTGGAACGTCTCTCGTTCTCTCTTCGAAGCCTCCCGAAGCTCCTTCCCGTCAAATGCAATGCTCCCTGAATATCTATGCTCAGAAGAAGTCAAAGCCCTCAGCAATGTTGTCTTTCCGCTTCCATTCTCACCTAAAAGAGCATAGACATTGCCATTCTCCAAGTTAAGCGAGATATTATCCAAAAGCACTTTTTTTCCTGCTTTCACGCTCAGCGAATCGATAGAGATCATAGCTTTGCCCTCCGTACAACGAGGAAGATGAAGAACGGTACGCCGACAGCTGCCATGAAAATACCAGCAGGAAGCTCACCTGGCATGATCACTGTGCGGGCAAGAAGATCCGCTATAAGCACAAGGTCCATACCAGCAAGAACTGTGACAAGAGCTTTTCGACAGCTTCTTCCTGCAGTGATGTACTCAGCCAGATGGGGTGTGACAAGACCAACAAAACCCAAAAGACCTGAAAACGAGACAGCGCTGGCAGCCAAAAGCGCAGCAAACGATGATAGCATAATCCTGATAGCTCTAGGATTGTACCCCATAGAAGAGGCAATCTCATCGCCCAGCTTTATCGTATCCATCAAATGCGCAGAGCTGAAGACTGCAACTGAACTGAACGCAATGATAATGCTTGGCACGATAAGGGATGAAGCTTGAACAGATGCAAAGCCACCCACAGAAAATGCGCTATAGGAACTCATCACATCGGGATCAAGCGAGCTTATCGTACTGATCACAGCATTGAAAAGCGCATTGACAGCGATACCCGCAAGAATAAGCGCTGAGGATGATGTCCTTGTACTTACGAGAGAGGCTATGGAAAAGACAAGCAGCAGAGCCAGCATTCCACCGACGAAAGCGACAAGGGGAAGGAACATGAAGAGAGACGGAAAACATGACAGAAAGAGAAGCACAGCGCACCCCGCTCCTGAATTCATCCCAATGATATTAGGACTTGCCAGATCATTGCCAGTGGCACTCTGGAGCAGCAATCCAGATAGGGAGAAAGCAAAACCCGCAAGTGCAGCAGCTGTAGCCCGTGGCAGTCTGATTGAGAAGAAGATGATGTTATCAGAAGAACCTGATGTGAAGATATTGCCCAGCTTTATACGGCTGCTTCCTATCAATAATGAAACAAAGAAAAGGAACAGCAATACTGATACAAGCAGAGCAATGGCTCTCGGAAACGCTCTATCATTCCTCATAAATGATGCTCTCCATCATTCTATAAGCTTCTGACCACCGTCCATTTGGCTTGAAATGGAATAGCTCCTTTGGAAGGAAGTAGACTTCTCCCTCTCGCACAGCCTTGATATCACGCCAGCCAGGCTGAGAGAAAAGCTCATTGATATAGTCCATGCTAACTTCCTCATTACCCTGAGGGACTATGAGAATCTTATCAATATCAGAAGTGAGCAATGCTTCCAGAGAGAGTGTCTCGACTTTGCCATCCATCGCATCGTATGCGTTGATAGCCCCAAGATCGCTTATTATCGAAGAGGCGAAGTGGGAACCGGTACCCTTCGCTCTTACTGCGGAGAAAGCACTTCCAGCTCTGATGAAAAGTACCGAAGGCTTCTCTTCGTGGGCTTTCGCAGCCACTATGATATCATTGATTTCCTGTTTCTGGGCCTCTCCATGCTCCTGCCATAGATCATCGCGTCCCGTGATTGAGCAAAATAGCTGGAAATAAGAGAGGAAATCATCGAAATCATCCTGCCTAACAAGAATCATCTTCTTTCCATGCTTATCCATGAAATCCTTAAGCTGCAGATGGCTTGAAGTATCTTCAGACCCGATGATCAGATCTGGCTCGGATGCAATCAGAAGCTCACTGTTGATATTCCTGCCAGAAGCATTATCAACAAGAATCGCTTCGGGGGAAGCGAAACCACGCTCCACAGCCTCCCCCACTGTGATATCGACAACGCCACCAGCGAGATGCCAGAGATCAGCGATTGAAGAATTAAGACAAGCAACGCCATCTGCCCAAAGCGGCAGGAAAAGAAAAAGCATGAATGACGAAAAAAGAAAGAGCCTTCTCATATGATTCCATTAACCGGAACCAGGATTATTTCAAGGCCCTTTCCTTATGTTCAAGTCTGGCAAATCCTGAATTCTGTCAGCAGGTCGCCCCACCAACAACAGTCTTGTTCAAGATTGCTTCCTTGTCAATGCTGGAAGAGAAGAGCTTCTCTTCTACGTACTCAAGACCAAGACGATTGACAGTATCAGCGAAACGCTCACCACTCTTGCCTTCATCTCTGAAGAGAAGAATAGCATTCTCTATTGTCTTGATCACTTCCTCTTCGCTTGTAAGCACTCTCGAGAGCCTCTTGCCAAGCTCTATCTTCTTACCCCAGCGACCACCGACGTAGATTGCATAGCCAGTAGTATAATGCGCAGTAACTCCAAATGGACATTTGTCGAGGCATCTTCCGCAATGGTTGCATTCATCTGCCTTCACAACCAGCTTCCCATCAGCTACTTGAGCAGTCTTTATCGGGCAGGAATTGACTACCTGACACACTTTGCATCCACGGCATCTGCCATAATCGAAATCGATAAGACGCTGTCCAATGATTCCTATATCATTCAAGCTTGGCTTCACGCAGTTGTTGGGACAACCGCCAACAGCAATCTTGAATTTATGGGGCAGCGATACATTATGCCAGCCTTCGTAGAAGATGTTATGAAGCTTCTCGGAAAGCTCGAATGTATCAATCAGACCATACTGGCAAGTAGTACCTTTGCAAGAGACGACTGGACGCACTTTGCTTCCCGTTCCACCAGTCTCTAGGCCATGTTCCTTCAGGAAAACAATCAAGTTTTCGATGTTATCATAGAGAACATCCTGGATTTCCAGCGTGAGACGTGTCGTCATAGTCACTTCTCCAGATCCAAATCGCTTGGCTGCTTCCGCTACCACAATCTGTTCATCCGCTGTGAGCTTTCCATTTCTGGTGATTACACGGACATTGAAATGATCCGGCATCCTCTTATCCTGCAAACAGCCAAGTCCTTTGACCCTTTTCACTTCCTCTGGAGGAATCACAGAACCGAAATCAACTCTCACATCATTGAATGTAATGCCACCTTCAAGGACTTTCGTATTCGTATAACCATAGTGCTTCAATCTGTTCTGAAGGAAGTAACCTCGCTTACCACGTGCACAGACAAGGAGCAGCTTTTCATCTTTATCAAGCCCCTTGACAGGACCATTGACGCTTCCAAGATTAACCCAGAAAGCACCCGGTATAGTCTTTTCAGGCATAACATCGACAACTTTATACCCTCTCGCTCTCGTCTGAGCGTATTCAGATGGCGACATTGTCACAAACTCGCCTGAAATCTTATTCTCAAGAATATTGCAGACTTGCACAAATGGTGAAATGGCTGTTGAGAAAGGTGGAGCATAGGAGAAATCCATCGTGTCAAAATCCTCTACTCTCATTCCCTGCGAGACAGCTACAACAGCTATATCGTTCATTTTATCCACATTGCCGCTGCCCAGCACCTGGAAGCCTAGTATGCGATGCGTCTTACGCTCCGCAATCATCTTCATGATGAAGAATGATGAATCTGGATAGTAATGAGCTTTGTCATCAGCAACAGCCACAACAGAGATCACATCATAGCCATTCTGCTTAGCGCTCTCCTCCGTAAGTCCTGTGCGTGCCGCATTGAGGTTGTCAAAAAGCTTTACCACACCAGTACCAATAGCCCCTGGGTACTCCGCATGCTTTCCTACAAGATTCTTTGCAAGCACACGCCCCGAGATATTAGCAGTAGAGCCCATTGCACTATACATACTCTTGCCTGTAATTCGGTTAATAACAAGCGCACAGTCACCAGCGGCATAGACATCGCTGATGTTCGTGCTCATATCTGGAGCAGTCACAATAGCTCCCTTCTCCATATTCAGTGCAGTGCCCGCAAGGAAAGCTGTAGCAGGTCTGACACCAAGAGCAAGAACCACCAGATCAGCATTCAGAGTACTTTTATCAGTTTTGACGCCGCTGGCTTTTTCCTCTCCTTCAATAGCTTCAAGATGCGTATTTGTCATGATATGAAAGCCAGCTTCTTCCATGCGCTTTCTGGCCCATGAAGCCATCTCATCATCGAAAGCATTCGGCATGATATTGCCAGCCACATCGATGACAGTCACTGAAATGCCATCTTTTCTGAGATTCTCTGCTGTCTCAAGCCCAATGAATCCAGCGCCAACAACAACGGCGTTCTTCACATTGTTGCCTCTCCCATACGCTCTGATTCTCTCTGCGTCATCTGGAGTCCGCAGCGTGAACACGCCTTCCAAGCCAGTACCAGGAAGAGGAGGGACGATGCTCTCAGCACCTGTTGCTATAACAAGTTTGTCGTAGCAGACATTCTCTTCTTTTCCATCCTTGATATATGTAACACTCTTTTGGATAAAATCCACAGCAGTTGCTTCTGCTTCAGTGATGACACTGACACCAGTCAGCGCAGAAAACTTCTCAGGAGTATTGACGATAAGGTCACTGCGGTTTTCTATCACTCCGCTGATGAAATATGGAAGGCCACATCCAGCATATGAGATATCTTTGCCTTTAGTGATGATGCACACTTCAGCACTTCTATCTTCCCTCTTTAGTTTTGCAGCGACTTTCGTCCCAGCTGCGACACCACCAATAACCAGTACTTTCATGGCTCTGATTGTATTGCAGCTGAAACGATATGAAAAGAAAGAATGCGCAAAAGATGAAGAAACCCCGCCTGAACGTATCAGAACGGGGTTGAAGGAACTTTATTCCTCTTCTTTTATTCCTCTGAGAATCTTCTCTTTCTTTCTCCGTTTTGGATCTATCGCATGCTCTACAAGCGTTACGACCTTAGTCATCAACGCAGAGATCACGAAGTACATGATTGCTGTGACAATCAACGGGAAGAATGCTTCATAAGTCCTGCTTCGCACAAGATCGCTTATCTTTGTCAGATCGAGAACTGCGATATAGCCGACAACGGAAGTCTCTTTGATCAGAGTCACGACTTCATTGCGGTAAATCGGCAGGAAGTGCTGAGCTGCCTGTGGCAGGATAATCTTGAAAAAGCTCTGGCTTTCCGAGTAGCCAAGCGCTCTTGAAGCTTCAAACTGACCGCGGCCAATGGCATTGCAACCTACGCGCAGCATGTCAATCATAGAGCAAGCGAACATCAACGAGAAGCCAACTACAGAGACCCACGTGCCACTTAAGCGAGAAGAACCGAAAACAATGTAGTAAAGAATCATCAGCAAGAGAACTGTAGGCATTCCATGAATAAGCCAGAGGAAGAAATTAGTAACCGAATTAGCTATCTTTCCACCCTTTCTGCAGACTATATAGACCAAGAAGCCAAGCAGAGTTCCCGCAATAATAGATGTGAGCGTAATCAGGATCGTGATGCCAGCGCCCTGCACAAACAGTTCCCAACGCGATTCCCTGATGAATGTCTTGTAGAAGCTATCCTGGAGCTTGTCGAAGAAAGTTGCATTGCTCTCATCTTCGCCCTGGACTACCAGACGGATAGGAGTTGAGTAATAGACATCTGAAAGCGTTCCAGTCTCATTGCGCTCAGCTGAGACAACGATATTCATACCGATATCATACTTACCTGTCTCTACGCCTGGGGCGATGGCCTCAAAAGGCACTTCATAGAATTCAGGTGTGTAGCCATAAGCACGTGCGAAGCGACAGATGAAATCTACATCGAAACCAGATTCCTGCCCATTGCTTATGAATGAAAATGGCTCATAGCCACCCTCGATAGCTACTGAAATAACGCCATTCTCTCCAGTGAAACCACTTACATCGCAAGTATCGTTGATAGGATCGAAATCTGTAATCCAGTAGTCATAAAGCTCATCGAGAAGACCATTCTCCCTGCTTTCAGCAATGAAGGCATTGAGATCAGAGAGAAGCCTGTCCTGCTTTTCATTGTTGCCAATGATACAAGTCGCGTTGATATACCCTGCCGGTTCATCGAGCACTGCCAGATCAGGATGATTCTTCTTCTGAACTCCATAGCTGACTTCCTCAATCAGATAAGCATCAACCTTACCTGACTGCAATGCGAGAATCATATCATTTGGCATTGTATAGTACTGGAATGTCGTGTCAGGGACTCTATCGCGGATCAAATCCTCATAGAGAACTGCAGTCTGCACTCCGATATCATGGCCATTTAGATCTTCGATAGTCTCAAACTCCGCGCACCAAATTGACGAA
Organism: Candidatus Ornithospirochaeta stercoripullorum; assembly: GCA_017694595.1. Taxonomy (GTDB): domain Bacteria; phylum Spirochaetota; class Spirochaetia; order Sphaerochaetales; family Sphaerochaetaceae; genus Ornithospirochaeta; species Ornithospirochaeta stercoripullorum. Next base: position 24,871 of record JADIMT010000093.1, read on the forward strand.
GAGAGAGAGAGAAGCACCAGCAAAAACAGAAACACCTTTCTCATTCTTCGTCCTCCTCGTCAGCCCATCTGAAGCGCATGATGATTTCATGTTCGTAGCCAGAAGGGTCATTTGACAGATCTGTCTGCTTGACATCTGTCGTCGGCTCGGAAAGCAGATCAAGGAAGAGCTTGCTGCCGGATGAATGCACATCGAACTTCTCACCTTTATAAAGAATAAGCAAGGAAAGGATATCGAGCTTCTCTGAGTACTCAACTTTGATGAGGATATCAGGATTCTCATTATCCACAGAAATGTTGTTGATACAGATTTCCTCTACAGCCAGAGTCAGCTTGCTCAATCTTTCAGCTTCAATGAGGAGCTTCTCACCGTAAGATAGAAGCTCATCGTTCATGGCCTCCAGACTGAAGTGCTCTGAATTCACCCTGTAAGTAAGAGAGGAAAGACGCTGGATGAATTTCTTAGTAATCTCATGCTTTGGATGCTCGAAGACCTGCTTTGGCGTACCATCCTCATAGATGTACCCATCATACATGAAGATGATGCGGTTTGCGATCTTTCTAGCAAAATCCATCTCGTGTGTAACAATCATCATAGTGACACCAGTCTTAGCAAGCATTTTGATTACAGACTGGACTTCACCAATCATCGACGGATCGAGCGCGGATGTAGGCTCATCGAACAAAATGATTTCAGGATCCATAGCTAGCGTACGCGCAATAGCGATTCTCTGCTGCTGGCCTCCTGAAAGCTCCTCAGGATAAGCAAAGACTTTGGAAGCAAGACCGACCTGCTGCAGCAAGTACATTGCCTTGTCATATGCTTCCTGTCGGCTTCTGCCTAGAAGCGTAATCTGCGGATTCATAATGTTCTCGATGATTGTAAGATGGCCGAATAGATTGAAGGATTGAAAAACCATGCCCATCTTCTTTCTTACTTCATTAAGATTGCAGCCTTTCTCTGTGATATCCTGGCCGTCTACGATTATACTGCCCGATGTGGGCTCCGTGAGCATGTTAATACATCTCAGAAGTGTGGATTTACCTGTTCCCGATGGTCCGATGATTGCTATCACATCACCTCTGTTTATTGTGATGTCGATATCTTTCAGCGGGATGGTGTCATCATCAAAGACCTTCCTCAGGTGCCTGATCTCTATCATAGCGTTCCCTCATAAAGAAGCACTTGCTTCCTTGTCCCAACAATTACAGACAGACAATAAAGTACAGTCTGCACCCATTTCCATGCCTGCCTGTGTATCTTATACCCTGACACCCTATATTCTCTATACTTTTTTTCTTTTTTTGGATAATTTTTTCCGATTTCGCCAATCCAATGTTAATTCAGGCCTTTAAACCCATCTAACAGCTTTTTTCATGGCTGTTCCATGTCATGCTTTTGTTTTGTACAAAACTCTTCAGCATTTTGAAAAAGAGTCCTAGAGAGGCTTTAAACAAACTAAGAATTTACTCAGAACGGATTTAGCAAACAAGCAGAAACTGAAGCAATCCAAGACCAAAGCTGCTTGTCGACTGCAAAAATTATCAGCCAACAACGTTGAAAAGATAATTCTAATCACCAAGCTTTATCAGATAAAATTAATAAATATTATATTCCAATTTTGGAATTATCATTAACAATCTTCTTCATGTACTCAGAAGGAGAGATACCTTCCACTTTTCTAAACACCTTAGAGAAATAGTAAATATTGGCAAAACCCAAAGCCAATGCGATATCAGCGATACGTTCCGTACGGGACGAAGCCATCAGATCCTTTGCCTTCTCAACTTTCATCTTATTAATGTAATCAATTAAGCTGATTCCCATTGTACGCTTGAATACCTTTGACATATAACTGGGAGAGACACATGCATACGATGCGACATCACCAAGCACAATCCTCTCCATGATGTGATTCATCACAAACTCTCTGGCTTTATCAGCAACAGCTGAACCAGCCCCTGTCTTGTTGCCGAAAATGGAGAGCAAGCTGTTTTCTGTGTCATCAAGGAACTCAAGGCTTTCGGAACGCGTCATGATGAAATCTATAGAATCGAAGATATCAGCAACCATTGCCTCCTCCTTCAGCCCGATTGCCAAAAGACCGCTGGAGAGCGCTGAACGCAGTGCTGAAACCGCGAACTCGAACTGGCTGAGACTGTGGTCAGTGGTAGCTACAGCCTGCCTGATTATCGAGAAGCATGTCTTGCAGCTTACGATATCAGCACGAGCGATTGCCGCTTCAAGCTTAGGAAAGACAGCATCCACATCAAGCGAAGCAGGAGAAAGCGTGTTCCTATCTTTTCCCAGATAGAAAGCCATCATCAAACTTTCCATCTCATCACGCGCTTTCCTCAAATTGTCACGGCCATGGTAAACATGAGTATGCAGCAACGAGGGAGTCAACCCAGTAACCATTGCAGAGGCATCACGTATCTTGCTCTCTGCTCGCAGAGAGACAGCTTGCCATGTCGATTCATCTACAGAAGAAGCGAAATAAAGGAGCGTACCTTCCTTGCCTGAGACTGGAATGACCGGAAATGAAACAGAGAAGAAAGAAGGGATGATCTTGCCTGCAATATCCTGCTCCCACTCGTGCAGCTTCTTATAATCCGCAGTGCTCCATTGCTTCTCAAGGCTTGGAGATGGAAAAGTGAAGACAAGGGAGAAGAAGACAAAGTCATCGAGAAGTCCTCTCTCATATAGCATAGTTCTTGTACCCTGCGTCACTTCACGCATGATGAAGAGATTAGCTATCGCTGATGAAATGCTTGTCTCACTCCTCTCATCATCCCTATCCCTGCCTCCGCGACGCCTCAAGCATTCACGTTCTGCTTTATCCAGAGATTTCAGGAGACGCTCACCAGTCAACTCAGTTTTCAGCAGATAATCAGAGATGCCATAGCGTATTGCTTCCTTAGCAAGGCTGAACTCCATAAGGCTGGTGAGAATTATAAAGACGATATCGGGAAACTCCTCACTGCACTTTCCAGCCAGCGCCAATCCATCCATCACCGGCATCCTGATGTCAGTAATCACGATATCTGGATGCTCTCTCTCAATGATCGCATATGCTTCAGCTCCATTGGAGGCCGTCCCGCAGATTACAGCATCTGCATCTTCCCAGTTTATCAGATGTCTTATCCCAGACAGGATGATCGGTTCATCATCAGCTACCAGTACTTTATATCTCATCACGCCTCTCCGCTTTGATACAGACAATCACTTTTGTGCCGTTGCCTTTCGCCGACTCAAAGGAAAGTCCATATTCATTGCCATAAATCAGTTTGATCCTCTCATTGATATTCCTCACTCCGACACCAGTCATATCCGTCTTGGAATGTTTTCTCTCCCGGAAGATATTCTCCATCTCCTCCTCTGTCATACCAATACCATCATCAGCGACGGAAAGCACAAGAGAAGAATCAATAAGCTCTGCAGCGATAGTAATAATTCCAAAGCGACCTGTCGGCTCAATACCATGAAAGATTGAATTCTCAACAAGTGGCTGCAGCGTGAATTTCTGAACGCAGTAATCCATCAGACTCTCAGGTACATCATAGACAATCTCATACATGCCCATGTATCGCACTTGCTGGATATCATCATAATCGCGGAGAAGGGAAAGCTCTTCAGAGAGCGATATCTTATCACTGCTGCCTTTCGCCATATTCCTCAGCAAAGTGGAAAGCCCCCTGCTCATTCTGGCAATGCCATCATTGCGCTGGACTTCAGCTAAATAGTGCATCGATTCAAGCGTGTTATAGAGGAAGTGTGGATTGACTTGCATTTGCAACATGTCTATTTCCATTCGCTTCTTGTCCTCAAAGAGCTTTTCATTGCTCTTCAAGAGACTTGAGATTGAGACGCTCATAGCATTCACAGCGTGTCCAATCTGCGCAAGCTCCTTGTCACCTGCTTCGATGCTTTTATCTGTATAACCGAAATCCTTCGTATCCATCAGATACTCGATATGGCTGACAAGCTTTGAGGAAGCTTTCGTCAGATAACGCGACAACAACACTGATATCACAACAAAAAGAAGAATGCTTGCCACGATAACAAGAAAGAAGACCGCAAGACCGGATGATGAAATAAGAGACAGCGGCATGCGTTCCTGGAACTGAATCGCGCTGCAGCCGTCTATCTCTAATGGATAGACTGTCTGGGAGTATGATGAAGAGAGAAGATGTCCAGGGATACTTTGAGGATAAGCGCCATACTCTGAAACAATGTAGATATCATCAAAAACTTCTACAAGCGGCGTGAAAAGATCAGCAGAGAACTCTGCATAGACGTAAGCATCAGCATTTCTAACTCTGCCAAAAGCTCTGATACACAGTTCTTTAGGGTTGTTGAGCGTCTGGCCAAGACCTATGCTCACAACCACACCCGGAGGAAATGAAAGAGACTGGAATTCAGGCATTGCTGTGATCATGTCCACATCCGCAAGCGTTCCGCTACGCCAGCCTGCACGTTCAAAGAACAGCTTTCCATCGGGACTGAACACTACTATCTTGTTCAAATAGCTGGATGCACTGGAAGCCGCCATATAAGCTTCGATTCTCTGCTGAGCTTCCAGGACTGCGACAGGGGCTCCCCGCTCCTCGAGAGATGCATATTCGAAAGCATCCGCGACGCTGCTTTCACTGCAGATCCAGCTGGTAGCATCAATAATTGAGAAAATCTCATCATTAACTTCTTTCACAGCACCATCAATCTGTTCTCGCACAACGCTCGACGCTTCATTGTAGACTTCTCTGTTCATATAAGAAAAAAGAATCAGAATGGATGGAAACCACACTGCAAGAAAACAGATAAGAACAGATGTTATTATCCTGGCTTTCAGAGTCGATCTGCCCAATTCAACTACCCCTTTGCAGAATTTTAACCTAAAACAGCGCAAAAAGGCAAAAATATTGCAAATTAGCTATAGCGAAAAGACAATATTTTACCTAAAAAAGCCAAATTTCCGCATTTCTAAATGAAAAAAAACGTGGTGGAATCTTTATGTTAGCCTTAAAATAGGGGCAAAAAGGAGATAAGCATGAAAAAAGCATTAACTGTTCTTCTTATCGCTCTCGTCGCACTCACAGGCCTTGTAGCTGGCGGCAGCAAGGAGAGCGCATCTAATGATGGAACAACTACTCTCACATTCGCAGTATGGGATTACGCACAGAACCCGTATCTTGCGAGAACAATAGAAGCATTCGAGGCAGCAAACCCTGGAATCAAGATTGAAGTTCAGGACACACCAGCTGCTGACTATGTCACAAAGCTCAACACACAGCTCAATGGTGGTTCTGATGTCGACCTCTTCCTTGTAAAGGAAGCTGACAAGACAAAGACATTCTACGACAGAGGACAGCTTGCTAACCTCACTCCGTATATCGAAGCAGACGGCATCGACATGTCACAGTACAATGGAACAGATGCTAACTTCATTTTCGATGGAAACACATATGGCTTGCCTGTAAGAACTGACCAGTATGTTCTCTTCTACAACAAGGACATCTTCGATGCAGCTAGTGTTGCATATCCATCAAACGACATGACATGGGCAGATTTCGAGGCTCTCGCAGCTCAGGTCACAATGGGTGAAGGCGCAACAAAGAAGTATGGCGCTTATTTCCATAGCTGGAATGCTTGTGTACAGAACTGGGGTGTCCAGGATGGCAAGCATACAATCATGGATGGCGAGTACTCATTCTTCAAGCCATACTATGAGATGGTTCTCAGAATGCAGGAAGCTGGTACATGTATGTCATTTGCACAGATCCAGGCATCCGGTCTTTCCTACACAGACATCTTCGCTCAGGGACAGGTTGCTATGCTCCCAATGGGCAGCTGGCTGATCAACACAATGGTTGCACGCAACCTCTCTGGTGAGAGTGACGTCAACTGGGGCGTTGCAGTTGTTCCACACGCAGAGGATGTACCTGCAGGATACACAGTAGGCGCAACAACACCTATCTGTATCAACAATGCAAGCAAGAACAAGGATGCTGCATGGGCATTCGCTAAGTTCCTCACAGGACCAGAAGGCGCACAGATCCTGGCTGAGAATGCACAGATTCCAGCTCTCTCAGGTGAAGGATACCTTGAGACATTCGCTTCTGTTGAAGGCATGCCAGAAGGAGTTATGGAAGGTCTGTATGCTTCACACATCTCTCCTGACCGCCCTGCTATGGACCATGTCACAGAAATCGACCAGATGCTTCTTGCAGAGCATCAGCTCATCCTCCTCGGAGAGGAAACAGTTGATGAAGGCATTGCAAACATGAATGCAAACTATGCAAGAATCATGGGCAACTGAGTCTGATAAACTTCAGAAAGGGCTGCGCTAATGCAGCCCTTTTTACCTTAAAATACTAAAAAAGGAGTAAATATATGGCAAAAGAGAAGACCATTACCGAGAGCAAGGCAGCTTCTTCTCTCAGAAGAAAGAATGCTTTGATCGGCTACACCTTCATCCTGCCCAACTTCCTTGGTTTCGCCATTTTCATCCTCATCCCAGTCGTATTCACACTTGTACTCTCCGTCATGAAATGGGATGGATTCACAGCGATGGAATTTGTCGGTCTGGATAACTTCAAGACAATCTTCACCGATTATAGATTCTCTTCAGCATTCTGGAAGACAATCCTATACGTTGTCTTCTCTGTAGTTCTTACACTGCTGGCATCGTTGGGACTTGCTTGTGCGTTGAATAAGAAAATCAAAGGCCGCGATGCGTTCAGAGCTGCAATCTTCTTCCCTTATGTCGCTTCAATGATTGCTATTGGAGCTGTCTGGAAGCAGCTTTTCGAGCAGACTTATGGCCCTATCAACAACTTTCTGAGAGGAATTGGAATCGCAAATCCTCCAGGATGGTTTGCTTCTACAGACTGGGCTATCTGGGGCGTTATCATCGTCTCAATCTGGAAATTCATGGGTTACTACATGCTCATCTATCTTGCAGGATTGCAGGATATCCCGAACCAGCTTTACGAGGCTGCCACGCTTGATGGAGCTACAGGCTCACAGAGATTCTTCAAGATTACGCTGCCGATGCTCACGCCTAGCACATTCTTCGTGTTCATCATGCTCACTATCAACAGCTTCAAGAGCTTTGACCTAATCTTCGCGCTCACGGAAGGCGGTCCTGGAATCAGTACGACACTGCTTGCGAACTACATCTACGACCAGACATTCAAATACTGGAACTATGGTAGCTCAGCAGCCGCATCTGTCATTCTCTTTGTAATAGTTCTCGCTGTTACAGTCATACAGTTCCGCGGTGAGAAGAAGTTCACGGATTATCTCTGATAGGAGGAAAGTAAGATGATGATTGAAAAAAGAAACCCAGTAAAGACTGTACTGATTTACATCATGCTTGCCGTATTGGCAATCATTACGCTTCTTCCTCTTGTCTGGATGCTCTCCGCTTCATTCAAGCTCTCGACAGAAGTATTCACATTCCCTATCAGATGGATTCCTGAGAAATTCCACTGGGAGAATTATGTAACAATCTGGCAGAAAATACCTCTAGGACTCTTCACATTCAACTCGTTCAAGCTCTCGATAATCATCACAGTCATCCAGCTTCTGACATCATCGTTTGCAGCTTACGGGTTCTCGAAGTGCAAGTTCCCTGGACGCAACGGACTCTTCCTCGCATATATCGCGACGATTGCTATTCCATGGCAGGTCTACATGCTTCCGCAGTACATCATGATGCAGAAGATGCACCTTATCGATACACATCTCGCCATCATCCTCCTGCAGAGCTTCACAGCTTTCGGAGTCTTCCTTCTCAGGCAGTTCTATATTTCAATACCGAATGAGCTTCTGGAAGCTGCCAGAATCGATGGCCTCTCTGAGTATGGAACATTCGCTCGCATCGTTCTGCCTCTGACAAAGCCTGCTATGGCAACGCTTACTATCATGAGCTTCGTCACAGTATGGAACGACTACATGGGACCAATGATCTACTTCAACAGCGAGAGGACAAAGACTATACAGCTGGGAATCAGAATGTTCATAGGCCAGTATTCAGCTGAATATGGCTTGATCATGGCAACCAGCGTTATGGCAATCTTGCCAGTCCTTATAGTCTTCCTAGCTTTCCAGCGCTTCTTCGTTGAAGGCATCGCTTCTAGCGGCCTTAAAGGATGATATGCATTATTTTTACCTCAGAAATCCAATTCTGAGCATCAGGCATTGCCAGACAGATGCTGTCTGGCGTGCCCATGTTACAGAATGCGCAGACAATAGCCTCAGCAATACATTCACATTCACAGAAAAATATGAGATGGAGCGATGTGAAGCTCCCGTACACTTCGAGACTATTGACTGGAATGCAATACCATTCGGAGATGAAGAATGGTGTTACGCTCTTAACAGACATACTTTCCTCTTAAACAACGCACTCACGTTCGCGATTACACGCGATAGAAAATATTTCGATAACTGGGTGCGCCTCTTCAGAGATTTCAACAGCCATACCAAACTCGACGAAATGACAGCAAAACGATCATGGCGCTCACTTGAGTGCGGTATCAGAGTCGAGAACTACATCAGAAGCATTGAAATATTCTCAGCGATGGGAATGATGGATGAGAATCTGCTTGAAGAACTTACTGTATTCCTCAGGAAACATAGAGATTATCTTATCTCAGAACATACAGACTTCCACCGTATTTCCAACTGGGGCGTACTGCAAGACCACGGACTCTTCCTCTCTTCCCTTTTCCTTGACGATGAAGAAAGCATGAAAGAAGCTATCAGAAGGCTGGATGAGGAGATGGCACTGCAAACGCTCTCCGATGGCATGCACTGGGAGCAGAGCAGCATGTATCATGCAGAAGTGCTGCACTGTGCCATGGATACAGTGATGATAGCTGACAGGAACAGCATAGCTATTCCTCAATCGCTAAAAGAGAACACACATGCTCTCGCATTGGCGCTGGGAAGGTCCTTAAGACCTGATGGGAAGTGCTATCTATTTGGAGACAGTGATGAGATTGACATGAGAGACATGATGGCAAGCGCAAGCGTCATCTTCTCTGATCCAAGCCTCTCCTACTATGCTGGGACGATTGACGATACACGTTTCTATCTTTCACATGAGTTGGACACAGTACTTCCAGAGCCAAAAAAGCCAGAAGAGCCTCTTGTCTTCATGAAATCCAGCGGAAATGCTTTTCTCACGATAGGAGAAAGAAGCGCGCTGCGCTTACATTGCGGACTCACGGGCAGTGGACATGGACATATCGATCCATTGCATTTCGATCTCTACAGCAATGGAGAGGTCATAATCACAGATACAGGCCGCTATACATATACCTCAACAAAAGAGCGATATGCACTTAAAGGAGCCTATGGTCATAACACAATCATACTCGATGGCAAAGAGCCTGTTGAGATGTTTGACAGCTGGGCATCTACGCCACCTGCAGAGCCTGTTTTCACTGACGCGCTGACAAACGGTGCATACAGTTATCTCTCTGCGATGCATCTTGGATACAGCGGTACAGCTGTACGACGTTCCATCCTCACGCTTTCCAATCGTTTCATCATCATTGCTGATGACATCATCACAGACCAGGAAAAGAGCGTCGAGATCCTCTTCCACTTGGATGAGGGCACAAAGATAGATGGAGACGGAAAGAGAGTCCATGTTGCCAAGAATAATGCAAAAATCACAATGCTCTTCATGCATGGCAATGCTGCAGTCTCAAGCTATCCACTATCAAAGCGTTACAACGAAATGCTGGAGTCCCCCCTTGTCACGGTGCGAGGTACTGCAATGGAAAGAAGCACATTCATCACAGTGCTAGCGCTGGGCTCTGATGACTTCGAAGCCAATCTCATTCCGCTAAAAAAACCACTGACAGGCTTCAATGTGCCAAAGTCATATGGCATGGGGCTGATCATAAGGGATGGCGAGGATGAATATTCAGTTGCATTGATGTCTGGAGAGTATCCAGAGAAGGGCTTTATCATCAAAGCAGGAAATGCGGAAGCCTTTGGCAGGGTATTTGTCAGAAAGAATAATGAAAAAACAGTCGTACTCAAGTACTGAAAAGGAGAGAACATGAGAGCTGAAATTACAGAAAAAGAACGTGTGAGCGCTATCAAAGAGGCTATCACAATCATCAGAAGGAATCTTCCTGAATATACTTACAAATGCCAGGATGCTAATTCAAATGGCGGTATCTACAAACCTATAGACAACATCGAATGGACTACTGGCTTCTGGCCCGGTGAGCTCTGGCTAAGCTATCTTGAAACCGGTGATGAGATATTTGCGCACGCAGCTGGAATCCTTGTCACAAGCTTCTATGAGAGAATAAAGAAACATATCGCAGTAGATCACCATGACATGGGCTTTCTTTACACACCATCATGTGTTGCAGCATGGATGATCAAGCGAGATGCAATGGCACGTGAAGCAGCTTTGATGGCTGCAGATAATCTTGTCTCACGCTTCCAGGAGAAAGGCAGCTTCATACAGGCTTGGGGTGCTATGGGCGCAGATGACAACTACCGATATATCATCGACTGCATGCTCAATCTTCCATTGCTTTACTGGGCAACAGATGAAACTGGAGATGAGAAATACAGAACAATCGCATTAAGGCATACAGCAACATGTATCGCAAACTCATTCCGTCCTGATTACTCTTCGTACCATACATTCTTCATGGATAAGGAGACTGGCAAACCTCTCAGAGGAGAGACATGCCAAGGATACAAAGCTGATTCATCATGGGCACGCGGACAAGCATGGGGCGTCTATGGCTTGGCATTGGCTTACAGGCACACAGGTGAACACTCATATCTCGATCTCTTCGAGAAAGTCTCTGCGTATTTCATGGAGAAGCTTCCTGAAGACATGATTCCTTACTGGGACCTCATCTTCCAGTCAGGTGATGAACCAAGGGATTCATCATCCGCTTCAATAGTAGCTTGCGGCTTCCTGGATGCTGCTGACTCATACGAAAAGCTCCAGGAGTATGACAAAGCAAGGAAGTACAGAAAAGCTGCTAAAGAACTTCTGAAAGCTGTCTATGACACATGTATGGTCCATGCCGATGAAAGCGGCATCAACGGACTTGTAAAGCATGGCACATACTCTAAGAAGAGTCCTTACAATACTTGTACTGAAGCTGGTGTTGATGAATGTGTCAGCTGGGGCGACTACTACTGGCTTGAAGCGCTTGTCCGCCTTGGCGGTACCTGGAAGAGCTGGTGGTGATGGCAAGCTTAATCGAAAAGACGCTGGGACGTGAAGCGATGCTGGGGAGAATTAAGTTCTCCCCAGAACCAATGCGCGCTATCAGCGGCAGCTTCAAAACTGAAGTGATTGAAGAAGGTGAAAGAGCTGAGGAAAGGACAATCCCATACCTTTCACTCTCGCTTTACAGGGAGTTCTCGGAGAAAGGAAACAGAACAGACTACGAGACGCCTTTTTTTGACAAGCGTCGAAGCCTCTCACAGCTTGTGACAGCAGAGTGCGTAGAGAATGAAAGCAGATTCATAAAAGCAATCGAAGAATATATCTGGTCAATCATCTCGGAGCCAAGTTGGACGATTCCTGCGCATAATACATACATAAGAGATACAGCAACGCTAAACACGCCACTTATCGGACGCCCGATACTCGACCTCTTTGCCTGTGAGACAGGCGAGATACTCTCATTGACGCTATCGCTATTGAATGACAAGCTCGACGAGACGCTGAAAAGCGATATAGAGCATGTTTTGAGAGAGCGTATACTGCTGCCATATACCACAGATCATTTCTGGTGGATGGGAAATGATGGTCCGCTTAACAACTGGACACCATGGTGCACACAGAATGTGCTGCTATCATTGCTGACGCTCAGCTTGTCAGAAAAAGAGAGCAGGAAAATTCTCAAGACAGCAGTCTCCTCGTTGGATGCATACATCAACAGCATGCCTGAAGATGGAGGATGCGATGAAGGCGCTTCGTACTATCATGCCGCAGCTGTTGCTCTCTGGGGAGCTTTGCACATTCTTGAGCTTTCCACACACATGGATTTCTCCCCTATCTTCCGTGACAGCAAGATCAAAGCGATGGCGGAGTACATCGAGTGCGTCCACGTTAAAGACGATACTTACCTGAACTACGCCGACTGCTCGCCCAAAGCAGGCACACTCACTGCGAGGGAATATCTTTTCGGCAAAGCTGTCGGAAGTGTACCCCTCATGCATCATGCAGCGCTCGACGCCAGCAAGTACTGGAAAGAAAGCGATAACAACTACAACCTCTTCTACAGATACCTAGCTATCGCACACTACGATGAGATTAAGGAAGAAGCACGTAAACCTGTGGACGTATCACACAAGAGTTTTGCAGCATTCAGGAATACAGGCCTTGTCATATACAGGGATGATGATATCGTTTTTGCTATCAAAGGCGGCAATAATGGAGAAAGCCACAATCACAATGATGCAGGAAGCATCACACTATACAAAGATGGAAAGCCATGCCTTATAGATATCGGAGTGGAAACATATACGAAGACTACATTCTCAAAAGACCGCTATACGCTCTTCCCGATGCGCAGCACTTACCACAATGTAGTGAACTTTCCACCTCTTGAGCAACACGATGGAGAAGCATTCAGAGCCGAAATCATCGAAATGGATGAGAATGAAACAGTCCTTGATCTCACAAATGCATATGAAAGCGGAAAAGGACTGAAGAAGTATATCCGCAGAGCATTCTTCGACAGGGAAAAACGTGAAATAAGAATCAGTGAGGATTTCTCTTCAGAACAGAAGGCTGTATTATCACTGATGACAGTCGAGATGTTCAAAGCGGATGGCAACAAGCTAGAAGCAGAACATTTCTCTATCACATTCCCAGAGGACGTGGACATCAAGAGCGAGACAATCAAAATAGAGGATGCAAGGCTTAGAAAAGCCTGGCCAGATAAGCTCTACAGGACTCTTATCACTCTTCATCATTGCACGACATGGACAATAAAGCTTTAAAATCGGAGGCGTTATGAAAATCGAAATCATCAGAGACGGAAAAGCAATCGCGGCATCAGAGCAGAAGAACGAGACATATCTTGTCTTCCAGGAAGAATATCAGGAAGGCGATACAATCGCATTGTATCCAGAGAGCAAAGGCTTCATCACACTCCAGCTCGATGCTGTACTTGGCAGAGCGACGCTCTATGCGGATGGAACACCTTTCCTCCTCCCTGTCCCCTTCGGACAGAAGCATGACTGCTACCATGAGTCAGTCTTCAAAGGATGTAAGCACTTCCTGTGGGCACGTAATGCCTATGAGTGGGAATATGATGGCTATCGCAATCTAGCTCTCAATCCCTACGATGCACATGAGAACAGTGCTCTCTTCCCACATGCTAAAGCTAATATCGAGACAAGGGGTGAATCCGTCTTTGCCGCAAGAAATGCGATAGATGGCATTGTCGCTTCAAATGGCCACGGCACATGGCCTTGGTCAAGCTGGGGCATCAATAGAGATCCTGAAGCAGAGCTTTCACTCGACTTCGGCAGAACAGTAGCAATCGACCGCATAATCTTCTATACACGTGCGGATTTTCCCCATGATGCCTGGTGGACTGAAGGCACATTGTCATTCTCAGATGGAAGCGAAATCAAAGCAAAGCTGGAGAAGAAAGATGGAGCACAGACTATCACATTCCCAGAAAAGAAAGTCACAGCTCTCAAACTCTCCCACCTGATCAAAGCAGATGATCCATCACCATTCCCTGCTCTGATACAGCTCGAAGCCTATGGCAGAGAGTGCTGAGACACAAGTTACAGAGGGCTGCATTTACTGTGCAGCCTTGCTGTGGACGTTCCATAATCATAGCATTTCTTTGCTTCCCGATATCCTCAGCAATACAGCAAAAAAGAGAGCTGCAAAGTGGCCACTCTCCTCGTTGGCAAAAGTCAAAGCTTTCAGAATTCGATGAGCTCGTATTCCCTGCTTCCTGTTCCCAGATCCGCAGAGGCTTCGATGGTATGGATGCCATTGCGGCTATTAACTCTTTCCATGAAATGCTCTTTGCCTGGATCCTCTGAATTCATCACGAGATTGATGCAGGCCTGATCTATTGCGACAGGATCAAGGGAAGAAAGTATACCTATATCCTTCATGCAAGGATCCTCTGCAACCATGCAACAGTCACAATCAACAGAGAGATTCTTCATCACATTCACGAACGCAATCTGGCCCTTGAAGTGATCGACAACACTCCATGCGGCATCTGCCATAGCCTCTGGAAACGCTACTTTGCTGGCATGTTTCTGCCAAGTCTCATAACGGTCATCTGTGATACCGGCAGAGTGTATAAGAGCCTTTCCCGCACGGCTTGCACAGCCAATTGAAAGCTGCTTCAGAGCTCCACCATAGCCACCCATCGGATGGCCCTTGAAATGAGCAAGCACGACCATTGAATCATAGTTCATGATATTCTTTCCGAGATGGTTTTCCTTCAATACCTTGCCATTTGGAATCGGCCAGACTACATCAGGTCCTTCTGCATCCATGAGATCCACATCGAAATACTTCGTCCAGCCATGTTCCTCAAGGAGCTTCCAGTGTGATTCTGTATTATCGCGGACACCACCAGAGGCATCACCATATGCTGTATTGCATTCAACTATAGTTCCATGAATGTAATCGACCATAGGTTTCCAGAATTCAGGATGAAGATAATTCTGGTTGCCCTTTTCCCCTGAATGAATCTTCACAGCTACTTTGCCTTTGAGTTCAATGCCAAGAAGCTTGTAAGCTTCCACCACCTTCTCCGGTGTCAGTGTTCTCGTGAAATAAACCTTCGATTTCATTTCTCCTCCTTAGATCCCAAAGCCCGATTTCTTATCTGGCTCTGATGAAACTCGATTTATAAACTCCTTACTAGTTCATCAAATTCTAGCCGAGGATACTCCAGCTCCTCTGCAGAATCGGGTAGTTGACATGCTTTATTCAAGCAATCGGAACGTTCAATCATAGCAGACATGATGCTTATCAAATGCCTCCAGGCTTTCCCAGTCACCAATAAACAAGACTGTTTCTAAATCATTAGAAGGAAAGAAGTACTCATATTGAAGATCACTCTCTTTCCTTCTGATTCTCCCTGCAATTCCCCTCTTCTCCATCTCTTCAGCAAATGTCCCTGCGCTACCGCCTGTATAGTAAAGATTCAAGGACATGCTCATAGGCTCTCATATGATATCAGCAGAAACACGTCTGGACAGAAGCGCACTACCGATTATATTCAGCTGTGGATACTTCCCTTTGATATCCTCAACAGCTGTACGGATACCACTTCCTCCGGAAGTCGCAAAAACAACGATCTCCTTTCCTTCGAAGCTGTGACTCTCTATGAACGTGTTGATGATTCTTGGAGCCACTCCCCACCAAATCGGAAATCCGATGTACACTCTCCCATAAGATGCAAGATCTATCTTCTCTCCAGCAATCATTGGCCTGGAAGATGGATTCTGCATCTCGACTGAGCTTCTGCTCTGCCTGTTATGCCAATCCAAGTCATTATCTGTATAAGGACTTTCAGGTATAATCTCATACAAATCTGCATTTATAGCAGATCCAAGTTCCTCCGCTCTTTTCCTTGTCACCCCGCTAGCGGAGAAATACGCTACAAGTTTTCTCATTTATTATGACTCCTCAATATCCCAGAAAGAAGCGAAGAGACAAAGCTTCGAGACAAGTCATAGACACTTGTTTTATAGCTTTCCATTCCAGCTTCCTTCATTGCCTTCTTCTGCTTTTCAGTAGGATGCACATATGGATAGATACCATACATGAATGGATAGAACTGAAAGATGAAAGATTTCTTCTCCTTCTCTGTAAGCGATGGGAAGAACTCTGCCAAAGCTGCTTCAATCAGATCAAGAGAAACTTTGTATTGTCTCTTGAAAGCTATCAGACACTCCTCCCTGCTGTTCTCTTCGATATCATATAGATTCATGCAAAGAATCTTCAGCAGCAATTCTCTTGGCCGCAACGAGGCGGCAATAGCTTCTGCAAATTCACAGACCGTCATGGAATTGACAGAAAAGGACCGCTCCAATGTTTTGCACCACTTGCTGTATTCATCTTCCAGTATCGCAAGAAATATCTCCTCTTTCGTCTGGAAGTAATTATAGATGGAAGGCCTTGAAAGACTGGTTTCCACACTGATGTCTTTCAGCGTAATCTCTCTGAAAGATTTCTCTTTATAAAGCCGCTTGCAGCCATCGATTATCTCTGCAGGCCGTTTCTCAACCACATTGGCAGGTGTTCTTGGCATAATTCCTTCTTTCTGACGCTATGTCAATAAAATACTGTCAAACTGACATCGTGTCAATATTTTTTTTGTACCCCTTATCGTATCTTGCCGTAGAAAGCATCTGTCACACCATGTAGTCTTACTCAGAGCAAGAACTGTTTGAAATTGTCAAGCATTATTCCCCATCCGAGCTGGCTATCTTTTCCAGAGCGAACAATATTTAGAGTATATGTTCCTTCCTGTATTCCTTTGGCGTTACGCCTGCAATAAGCTTGAACTGATGGGAGAAGCTATACTGATCTGGATAGCTGAGCTTATCTGCGCATTCTGCACAGTTATACCCCATGGAAAGCAACTGTTTAGCTTTCTCAACTCTGCATCTGAGCCTATATTGCTGCGGAGGAAGCCCATAATTTTCTGAAAATGCTTTACGGAAGGTGCTATAACTCATCGAATGGTTGTTAGCAATCTCCTCAAGTGATGTCGAGAAGTCAACTTCAAGCCTTGCTTTCGCTTCCCGCAGACTTGCGGCCTTTCCTTCCATCGTATAAGGAGAGAGCACATAAAGCATATAGCGCTCAACAACCGGAAGAAGCGAGAAGAATGTCTCATCACAGGTCTCTTTTATATGTTTCAGCACAAGCAAGAAGCTATCAAAACACTTTTCAATGTTCACAGCGCTTTGCACTGCAGGCACTTTAAGCAGATTCGGATGCAATTGCAAGTAGATTGCAAAAAGCTCATCCGGAATGACTATATAGCATCGTCTATGAAACACTTGAGATGAAAGGGAAAGTTTGTAATCCATTCGCTTGTGGCGGAAGAGAATCGTACCTGGAATTATTTCATATTGCACATTCCCGACCTGTATAATCCCATTCCCTGAAATGACAAGCGTGAGTACCATGCCATCATCCGTTGATGATGTACGATTAATACTCTCCCTATTGCAGCTGACACCTGCAAAAAGCCGACCATTAAGCGTTGAAGCGTATTCACTAGCGTGACAATCTATCCAGCTGTAATCCATGTAAATATCATATTTGACAAATTGAAAGACGAAAAGCACATTCAAAACCATATCATTTGGTTTTCAATAGATATTGATATGGGAAACAACAAGATTCTTGACAATAGTCTTCTTCTTGCAACGGCAGCCTTCCCTGAAAATGGTGGCTGGGTACGTGACAGCGAGTTCATTCTGGAAATGGGAGGTGTATACCTTCTGGCACATGGCCTGGGAAAGCCATGCGCTGATGCCTGTTCAAGCTTCATTTGCAAAGAAGCTGGGGAATACCATGTATATGCATATACGTACAACTGGGTTGCTCCCTGGCATCCTGATATGGCACCTGGTCGCTTTGAAATCAAAATAGGGAATGAAAAGACCTGTGAACTTGGCATAAAGACGACCAGCTGGGGCTGGGAATATGGCGGGAAGCTGAGAATCAATAGCGGTGATAACCATATTTCAATTCATGATTTGACAGGGTTTGAAGGAAGAATCGCCTATATCTTCATCTCAAAAGACGAACAAGAAAACCTCCCCATTGGAAACAATGTGCTCAGATTCTACATAGACAGCTGCGTACAAAGACCAGAAAGGACAGATGAATTTGATTTCATAGCAATCGGAGGTGGCTTTGCAGGCATGTGTTCATCTATAGCAGCTGCAAGAGAAGGCCTTACGACACTACTCGTCCAGGACAGGCCGGTTGTAGGTGGCAATAACAGCTCCGAAATCCGCGTATGGCTTGGAGGTGGTACAAACTATGATCCATTTCCAGGCGTAGGAAACATCGTAGGAGAGTTTGAGCAGAAGAGAATCGGACATTATGGTGCAGAGAATAAGGCTGAACTTTATGAAGATGAAAGGAAGCTTGGCATCCTGAAAGCTGAAAAGAATCTCACGCTGCTCTTGGAACATTGTCTCATCAGCTCTGAAAAAGATGGAGATGAGATTGCAGCAGTGACGCTCCTTGATTACAGGAACGAGAAACTTGTGAAAGCAAAAGCACCGCTTTTTGCTGATACAACTGGCGATGGCAATCTCGCAGCCATGGCTGGGGCAGATTTCGAAGTCACAACAAATGGCCATATGGGACTTTCGAACCTGTGGCATATCGAGAAAAGCGATAATCCCAAACCCTTCCCCAGATGTCCTTGGGCTATAGACCTTTCACACTCTGATTTCCCTGGCAGAGGCGACAAAGTTGATTTCTACGGGCACAAGCGGGATTTGTCGCTTGGATGCTGGTTCTGGGAAAGCGGCATGACAGAAGACCCAATAGCAAAGGCTGAATATGCAAGGGATGTCAATTTCCGTGCAATGTATGGTGCTTGGGACACACTTCGCAATGTCGATCATGATTATCAGGAATATGAGCTGACATTTGCAGCTGCAATAGCTGGAAAAAGAGAATCTCGAAGAATCCTCGGTGATATCGTACTGACAAAAGCAGATTTCGCATATACATTCCCTGATGCCTGTGCTGCGACAACATGGAATTTCGATGTGCATTATCCACATAAAGATTACTATGCAGCCTTCCACGAAGGGGATGCGTTCATCACTATGGATTGCAGAGAATTGGTCGACTGGCCTTACTTCTTACCATACAGAATCCTATATTCAAGAAATGTCAGCAATATGTTCATGGCAGGAAGGAATGTCAGCGTCTCGCACGATGCTTCTGGTACAGCTAGGGTAATGCGCACCTGTGGCATAATGGGCGAAGTCGTAGGCTATGCTGCTGCTATATGCAAGAAATACAGCTGCAAGCCTAGAGCAATCTACACAGAGCATCTTGATGAGCTTCTTGCGAAACTCAAGAGCATAGAGAAAAAGGAAGTCGCAAAAGCCGGCGACACAGTCGTCTGAACAAAAAAAAGGAGAGAAACATGAAAAAAGCATTATCATTGCTTCTGGTTCTGCTTATGGCATTCTCGCTTGTAGCAGCAGGAAACACTGAAGCTTCCGAGGCAGATGGTCCTGCAGCTATCGTATGGGCAGGATGGTCTGGAGAAGAAGAAGCCTCAAAGGCTATCTTCCAGGAAATGAGAGAAGGCTATGAAGCCCAGAGCGGCAATAAAGTCGATTGGGTCGGCTGGACCTGGGCAGATACAGCACAGCAGCTTCTGATCAGACTCCAGGGAGGGGAACAGCTCGATATAGCTCAGGCCGATATCGGAATCTTCAATACCATTGCACAGACTGGCACACTTGCAGATCTCAACGAAATCTTTGGAGAGGAGTATCTTACATCTACATTCCCTGAAGCAACTCTTGAAGTTGGCAAAATAGATGGCAAGCAGCTTGGTCTTCCTTGGTCAATGGCAGCTATCACGATGGTATATAACCCAGAAATCTTAAAGGAAGCTGGCTGGGACAATCCTCCTACAACTATTGCAGAGTTCGAGGAATGCATGGCTGACATCGTTGCACTCGATAAGGGAATCATTCCTTATGGCGTATCCACGAAAGATTCAACAGCAGCTGGAGATTTAATGCCATGGCTCTGGACATTCGGCTCATCAATCTTCAATGAAGATGGAAGCGTAAACCTCGGGCCTGGAGCTGTAGAGACAATACAGTGGTATAAAGACATGCTTGCAAAAGGCTATATCCAGATGGATATCGGAAGAGGAGATGCAAGACAGCTTTTTGCACAGGGACAGATGGCATTCTACGATGATGCAGTCCTTGCAAAAGGTCAGGCGGTATCTGCTGGTGTAAGCCCTGATGAAGTTGTCAATGTGTGTTCCGCAATGCCTCGCCCTGTACTCAACGAAGGCGATGAGCCTCAGAGCACGATGTGGGGACATATGCTGATGATCTTCGATGCATCGGAGCACAAAGACGTAGCGGCGGATTTCGCCAAGTATCTTGTCAGCGATGAAGTCGCTCTGAAGTATTTCGAGAACAACGGAATGCCTCCTGTGACAATCTCCGCATCCGAGAATGAAGCAGTGCTGAATGACCAGTATCTCAAGGGATTCATGGATTCCACAGCAACAGCCAAGCTCGATGAAACCGCAAGAATGGTCAATGCGAACGAGATTAAGACAATCGTAGTTGAAGAACTTCAAGCAACACTTCTGGGCCAGACTACAGCTGAAGAGTGTGTAGAGAACCTCAGAACACGCCTTGAAGCCCTTTGATAGATAACAGCTGATGGAGAGGATTATGGATGATAAGCATGTAAAAGGACGATTAACAGATGGTCAGGTTGGATTCCTGCTGGTTGTACCGGGTATCGCGATATTCGTTGCTGTCATACTCTACCCCTTCATCAGCGCTATCATCATGTCTTTTACAGACAGAAGCCTGCTAAGTCCTTCATATGATGCAGTAGGCTTCGCAAACTATCTGAAAGTGTTTTCAGATCCCTACTTTCTGAAAACACTCATGACTACAATCATATTCGTAGTCTTTGCGACAATAATACCGTTCACGCTAGGCCTGATATGGGCAATTGTGCTCAATCAGGGATTCAGAGGTTCAGAGTTCCTCAGAGGCGTAACGCTGGTTAACTGGATCATTCCAGGAACAGCAATAGGCTTTCTATGGTCCTGGATATTCAACGGGCAGTATGGAATACTCAATGGTCTTCTGACAGCTCTGGGAATCATAGATGAGAACATCAGCTTCCTTGGCCAGACATCCACAGCGCTTTTGTGTGTTATCATCGCCAGAAGCTGGCAGATGCTGCCATGGTACATGGCTTTCCTTCTGGGAGGATTGCAATCAGTACCTATGGACAGAATTGAAGCCGCCAGAATTGATGGAGCAAATAATCTTCAGGTTTTCAGATACATCGTAATCCCTGGAATGAAGCAGATTTTCTTCCTTGTTCTCGTATTAGGTGCTATCGGCAATCTACAGCATTTCGATATTCCATGGACAATGACACAAGGCGGACCTGCAAGAGCAACGACAACGCTTTCTCTTGAAGTCTACAGAACCGCTTTCCAGAACTGGAAGCTAGGACAGGCTGCAACAGTTGGCACAATCTGGGCAATCCTTCTCGCAGCTTTCTCTTTCATATATCTCAAGCAAGTCAAGGAGTCGGAGTAATCATGTTCCAGAAAACATTAGCGTTCAGAATATTCTTTGCCATCTCAGCACTCCTTATCGGATGCTTTGTCTTCCTGCCGCTTCTGTGGCTCATAAACACAGCACTGAAACCAAGCGATGAGACATTCTCACTCTACTTCTTCTTCGGCCCTCTCACGCTTGAAAACATAAAAGCGATACTGACAGACAGCACAATCATGAACTATCTCAAGAACTCCCTGATAGTCTCATTTCTCTCCAGTTTCTTTGCAACGCTAGTATCTGCATTTGCAGGTTATAGCTTCTCGAAGTTCCGTTACACTGGAAGGAAAGTCATCATGGGAGCATTCATGATGAGCCAGGCATTTCCACAAGCTATACTTCTGCTGTCAATATATCTTATGATGCAGAAACTTGGCTTGCTGGGTTCTTACTGGTCCCTGCTGATCAGTTACGTCGTCTTCACGCTTCCTGTAGGTACATGGACGCTGAAAGGCTACTTCGATGCACTCCCCGACTCGCTCATTGAAAGCGCGAAGATTGATGGAGCTGGCCATTTGAAAATCATGAGGAAGATTATCTTCCCAATGGCCGTTCCGGGCATGATTTCAATCGCTATTTATGGCTTTGTCTGGTCGTGGAACGACTTGCTCTACTCTATGACACTCGTTACAGATCCATCAAGGCGTACACTCGCTCCAGGCCTTGTCATGACATATCTGGGAGAAGCCAGCACAAACTGGTCTGCGATGATGTCAGCATCAATTGTCGCAGCCATTCCAGTAACCATCATCTTCATATTCTTGCAAAGATACTTCATTGCAGGATTAACAAGCGGAGCTGTAAAAGAATGAATGGAAAATCTGGGAATTATTCCTCAAAAGCTGCAGAGCCTGTACAACGCAGGCTCCGCATTAGTTTCAGATAGCGCCATACTTCTTCAGAAGCTTCTCGATATCCGATCCTTGTATACGTTTCAAACCTTCCTTCATCACCAGTTTCTCTTTGAGTCCCAGATCGATATCTGTAAGCTTAGAGCCGTCACGAAGCGCAACGGATGCATGGACGAGATCCCTGACATCAAACATGCTGCCCCATACCTCAGGAACGCCTCTATCAACTTTCATCAATGTGTAAACAGCTTCCATAGCAGTCCTGATTGAGTATTCTGTCGTGAATATCGTATCACGTTCTGTTTCCGCGAACTGCCCTATGAATGCGAAGTTCACAGCACCTGCGGGAACAACATAAGGCCTGTCTCCCAATGCACGTGGCATGAAAAATGCTGTGATATAAGGCATCATGCATGGGACAGTATTGCAGCTTTTCTCCGCAAGTTCAGGAATAGCTGCTTCTGGCACTCCAATATGATAAAGCCACTCCATAGCAATCTCTTTGCCAGTGCATTCACACATCGGCTTTTTGACAAAATCACCAGGAACAAATGGGAAAAGGCCATAAATCCAGCCTACAAGCTCATCTTTTTTCTGTTCCCTGAACTGGGGTTGCCTGTTGAAAGTCCAACTCAGCAACCAGGATGAATCCTTCGCAGTCACAATACCACCAGTGACTACTTTGCCTGAGTATGGATTACGCTTTGCGATCTTCTCAATATAAGGAACAACACTGCTGTCCTTAAGGGTCACTGTCGCACTCATCCAGGTAGTCTTCTCCGGTTCTGAACAGAATTTCTCAGGATGGCCGAAATCATCTGACTGAGCAGCAATCCGCTTCCATAAATCCCAACCACCGCCTTTTCTGAGCTCTGGCAAATATTCAGCCTTGCCATTCTGGCTTCCAAGCGTACTATTCTCAACACAGCCTCCGGGTGTGATGAATAGCAAATCATCATCTGAAAGCAATATATCCCGTTCTCCATCCCTGTCCTGGATGGTTATCGAAGAAGCATGCTTAATGCCATCTACGATCCTGAACTTGATATCAGTGACTTTAGTCTCCGTGACAATATCAACATGATGATTCTCCAGATACCTTTGCAATGGCAAAATCATAGATTCATACTGATTGTATTTTGTGAATCGCAGTGCTGAGAAATCGGGAAGCCCTTCTACGTGATGAATATATCTTCTGATATAAATCTTCATCTCCAAAGCCGAATGCCAATTCTCAAAAGCGAACATAGTACGCCAGTAAAGCCAGAAATTGCTATTAAGAACTTCATCGGAAAAGACATCTTCTATAGTCTTGTCATAAAGGGCTTCATCCGGTGTGAAGAACAATTTCATTATCTCAAGCTGAGCTTTGTCCGAGAGAGCGAATTTCCTATCCGTATGCCCATCCTCTCCCCTGTTCATCGTGGCTCGCATCAATGAATAGTTTGGGTCATCTTTGTTGAGATAATAATACTCGTCAAGTACGCTCATGCCCTCGTTCTCTATAGATGGAATAGAACGATAGAGATCCCACATGCATTCGAAATGGTTATCCATCTCGCGTCCACCACGCATGACATAGCCGAGGCCTTCGTAATTCCAGCCATCACAGGCACCACCCAGAATAGGATCTTTCTCAATGATATGGACTTTGCTGCCATCTACATAAGCATCCCGAACAAGGAAAGCCGCTGCAGATAACGCCGCAAGCCCTGAGCCGATTATATATGCAGATTTCTTCTCTGCACCCTCTGGCTTTCTTGGTCTGACGAAAGCCTCATAGTTTCCACTAGAGTGATACATAAACTCCTCCTGACATCAAACTACAGAGGAGCATGAAATTCTTGTATTTACAGGAAAGTCTCTTTGTAAGGATTCCTTGCACACACAGCTTACTGTAAGGAAGAAAAACGCCCAGCAGCATTCTCAAAGCTTCCAGCCATGACACACTCAATACGTTTTATCATAAGCTCTGGTTTCTCTCTCATTCCACTGCCAATCCAATCAAGCATGACCCCGATAAAAGCATACGAATAGAAGGAGGCTATGAAAAACATCTCATCGTCCTTTAGCTTCTTCTGCACAGTAGCCTCTTTCAGCACAGAAAGAAGAAGTTCAGTCACAGGACCCGTCAGGCTTCTTTCCAACTGCTCTCTGCTCATTGAGTTGTAGACATTGAAGACAAAGACATGGTTTTTCTCTACAGCCTGGAACACAGAAAGAAAGCCATCCTGCCATGTGTCATGAGTTTTCCTCCCTGAAAGGATGATTGCAATATCCGAAGAGATTATCCAGCCAACAAGATCATAGATATCTCTGAAATGGTAATAGAATGTCATACGGCTTATGCCACACTCTGCTGCGATATCCATCACAGTCACTCGAGAGAGTGGTTTCTCCATCAACAATCTTTTAAGGGCATCTGCAATAGCTTTACGGGTAATATCACTCACAACTCTATTATAATGCACTTATTTTAACTAACAAAGCACAATAGAGAAAAGCAACTACCTACAGCTCCTCAGATTCATTCCAAAAGCAAAAGCCAGAAATATCCTTTTCAAAAGAGCTATCCTGGCCCCTATGCAATGAAGCATCTTACCAAGAAATATGAGAGGTGTTTTTTCACTAGCTTCCACTAGTTTTGATTCAATCGAAACATGAACAACAAAATCCAGTTGGAATCTACTGTCGGAGTAGTGGAATTGAGTATCTGCATGTATGCAGATGTCAAAAGCCATACTCAGAAGAATCTTACAGTTCCAATGAATTGCTCATTGCCGTTCGAATCAAGAATTCTATAACCTTTAGAAGCGTCCATATCAGTACCAAATTCAATCCTCTTTCTGGATTTCAGCTCAATGCTATCAGAAACAGCATACAAGCGGGCGATATCATAAGCAAAGGACTGTTCAGTATAGCTGTTTCTAAGCCTGGAAATCGGGACAAGAGTGTTATAGATACTCTTCAGCTGTACCGACATGCCTTCAACGCCATTCTTCTGCAATGCAATATACGTATCATATCCCTTCTCTAGTTCTGCAGCGAATCTATCAGCATTGAACGCACTATCAAACTTATCAAGTTCCCCTTTCACAAGCGATGCGAAGTATGAAGGTCTGGATGTCGGATACTTCTTCCTGTTGAGATAAACATCCTGATTATCTGCATCGAGACGCACTTTGCATGGAAAGATCTCATAAACAGGGAACTCTCCAACGGCATTGATTCCAAGTCGCCTGAACTCAGAAAGAAGTCCTGAGGAAAACTCTCCAGAACTGTAGAACTCAGCATTATCAAAAGAATCAATGGAAAAAGAAAGAGCCAGAGAATCCGAATAAGCCTTCTCAATAGCAGCCTTGAACGATTGCATATCTTTCTTTGCGCTCTTCACATCGCCTTTCTCCATAGCCCTTGCTATTGATTTCTGTAGCTTTAAAATCTTTGCTGTACTATCCTTAATTTCTTTCTCAACAGAAAGATATTCACTATAAAAGCTCTCGTAATCCATACCCCTGAAGCCTCCGGTAGTATCATAGCATGTATACTGTTTAATGATAATATTCCTGCATGGTTCCATGCAGATGGAAAAAGAGTACGTTTCAGCATGGCTTGGCAATAACGGAAGAGGCGTTGCAGAAGTCATAACAGGAGCGGGAAAGACGAAAATGGCCATTATGGCAATTGAAGCCATCTGTCAGAAGCAGAGCAAAACTCCCAAGATTTTCATCATTATTCCCGCATTGCGCTTGCCACGCAATGGAAAGAGGCATTGAGAAAAGAAGGCTACAATACTCATGAAATCTCTATTGCAGGTGGCAGGTACAGAAAAATAACAGACGTTCCCATCCGAATAGGTGTCATAAACACTGCAAGGTATATATTCCCACTGGAAATACTTCGAGAAAACCAGAAAGGCAATGACGTATTTCTCATCTCAGATGAATATCATCGATATACAAGCAAAGAGAATGTGCATCTTTTTGATTTCCTAAAAAGTCCGGATTCCGATCCAACGCGTTATTCTTTACTGTAATACAAATGTATGTTATACTACAAATGTAGTACATATAAGGAGTGATGGATATGAGCATAATCAGTCTGCGGGTAAATGATGAAGAGAAAGCTGTACTTGAAGATGCTGCAAAGTTCTACAAATGCAGTATTTCAACAGTCATCAAGCGGCTAGCTTTTGAAAAACTTGAGGATGAATATGACATGAATGTGGCCGGGAAATATCTGAAGGACAAAGAAGCAGGAACACTCAAGCTTACCTGTTTCGATGATCTTCTCAATGAATGCGGTATCGATAAGGCTACCTTATGAGCTACGAGATTAAGATTACACCTGGTTTCAAGAAGAGCTTCAAGAAACTGGATTTTATTACGCAGAGAACCATATCGAAATGGATCATTAAGAATCTTGAGGAAACTGATATCCCCCATCTTCATGGAAAGGCCCTTTCCGGGAATCTCAAGGGCCTCTGGAGATACAGCATTGGCGACTACCGATTGATTGCTGATATTCAGGATAAAGAGCTTGTGATAGTCGCAATTGATATCGGACACAGGAGAGAGATTTACAGATAGGCTCATTCCAGCATTATTCTTCATTGAAAAATTGATTCAACGGCTTTTATAGAATGGCGAATTATTTTGAACAAAGATTATCGCACTCTGATAACAAGAGCTTCTCGAACATTATTGAACAGTAAACTGCAGTTAAGGATTCCATGTTTCTGCCATGTTCTTAAGCTGGCAAAGAATCAGGCAAAACCATACATCCTCTTCAAGACGTCAAATACACGCATATAGAAAGAGAAAGAAGGGAATAATGCAGAAACACATCAGCAGCCTTCAAATCGATTCCAATGGCATTTAACCACATCTCAGGGAAAACAAGGGACAGACACATAAGTGCAGGAGAAAAACAAAACAAGAGCTGGTTCTGTTCTGTTAAAGCATATTCAAGATTGCGAAAATCTCATATTTAGTTAGTTCAACTTAAAAAGCCCTGTTTATGCTGAAATAAATCGCCACTCTACCCCCTCACTTTCGAGACATTCAACCTCACGAAAAACAGGGAGCAGAAGCTGAAGGATATCCTTGCTGCGAACGAGAACTTATCTGTATGTTATCTGCTTCTTGAGCAGTTCAATCTCACTTACTCTATCACAAGCATCACACAGCTTTATAAAGGCATGAAGACATGGATAAGCCTTGCCAGACAGAGCAACGTCTCAGAGATACTCTCATTCTGCGACACGATAGAGAATCACCTTATGGGAATCGTATACCATGCAAAGTTCCCCATATCTTCCGGAAGGGTTGAAGGCATCAACAACATGATCAAGACCATCAGGAGAAAGGCCTATGGCTTCAGGGATACCGAATACTTCTTCCTCAAGATAAAATTCGCTTCTCTTAG
>JADIMT010000094.1 GCA_017694595.1 Candidatus Ornithospirochaeta stercoripullorum
AGGATCCATTCCTCTATTGGTTACAAGACGCCGAACGAGATTGAAAAGGAGTTCTTCATGAACAACTGCTAATCTTTTCTTTTTCTTGTCTACTATATTGACTGTGGTTCAATACCTCCTTGTTGTCTCTGTCCATGTTTGAAACCATGTTAAGAATACAACACTGGAGGTTTTCCTGTTACTCCGGGCTTCGCCACGGCTCATTCCTTTCTCCCAACTTCAAGTTGGGGTTTAGGTTCTAGTAGCAATTAAGATTTTTCAAATCATGATTTATTAATTTATGATTTAATTTCTTTCCATTTCCGACTATAATTCAAGAATGGAAGCAAAGATTATAGGAAGAGTGAGTGAGTTTGAAAGACTTGAGAAGGCCTGGATGAGCAGCAGTTTCGAGTTCATCGTCATCTACGGGCGACGTAGAGTTGGCAAATCTTTTCTGATAGACGCCTTTGCTGAAAGCCATAAAGGTATATATTTCGAAGCGGTGGATGGTGGAAGCGAGATAAGCCAAATCAGATTGATGTCTAGAGCTGTTTCTGGTGCATTGCATGGTTCTGCAGATCTTGTCTATCCGGATTTCATCGCAATTCTCGACGATATCGCAAGAGCTGCAGAAAAAGAGAGGATTTTCTTTGCCATCGACGAAATCTCATATCTTTGTGAAGCCTGTCCTCAAATGCCAGGGTTGTTGCAACACTATGTCGACACAGTCTTCAGGAAGACGAAGCTCGTTCTCATACTTTCTGGTTCATCCCGTAGATTCATCGAAGAAGACATACTGAGCAGGGAGAGCCCCCTCTATGGCCGTAGCACAGTGCATATGAAGATTCTTCCCTTCACTGCAAAAGAGACAGCAGCAATGCTCCCCTCATGGGATATCAATGGCATTGCAATCGCACACGTGATTACAGGAGGCATTCCATACTACCTGAACTTCCTGGCAAAGCACTCAACCGTGATGGAAGCGATAGAGGAGGAGTTCTTTCAGCCAGGCGGCAGTCTCTTCACGGAAGCCGAACTCTTCATGCGAGGTCTGTACAGGAATATTGGGACATACGATGCCATTCTCTGTCAGCTTGCCTCCGGTACAAATGAGGTTGGAAAGATAGCTGGAAAGACAGGCTTGAGTGAAGCAAATGTCAGTGCTGCCCTCTCATCTCTTGCAAGTCAAGATATAGTCCAGCGTAAGGCCAAGATAGCTGGAAAGGGAAATGGAAGAGGATGGGAAATCGTGGACGGCTACTTCGCTTTCTATCACAGATACGTCCAGCCATACCGAAGTCTTATTGAGCGTTGGCGTGGACAGGGAGCCTATGCAAAGGCAGTCTCTTCCATTGACGGTTTTGTTGCAAAAAGAATGGAGGCTGTATTCAGGGAATACGTACTAGACACGTCAACTCTGCTTATCACGTCCATCGGTTCAATCGATTTTGCGAATCCTGTGCTGAAGCGGAACGAGGAAGTCGACCTATTCGGTCAATGTGATGAGGGGTGGGTCATTGGCGAGTGCAAATGGCAAAACAGTCCTGTAGGACAAGAGGTTCTCTCGATACTTGAGATGAGGAAGGCACTCCTGGTCGGAGATGATACAGCCTACTACTACCTGCTGTCGAAATCAGGTTTTGATGAAGACCTAATACGTCTTACATCGCCTCGTGACGACATCCACCTGGTTACAGCTGAAGAGGTATTCGGAAGATGAGATCCAGTGGATACCATCTACGTGTACGCATGTCAACAGTTCCACCATTTTGTAGAAGATTCATACATATCATTTTCCACAAAGCAACAATGGTTCTCTCCCTCACGTGGATTCTCGGATGACAAGCTCTGTATCGAGACTTATGGAGCTTTGATGCACATTCCGGTCTGCAATGCGCTCTAACAGCATCTCAGCGCTCAGCATTCCCATTTGCTGCACAGGTTGCTTGACTGTGGAGATAGATGGTTTGATCATGCGGCAGATGGGCATATCGTCAAAGCCTTGCACTGCGATGTCATCAGGAACTTTGAAGCCCATCTTCAAAGCAGCATGGATAGCGACAGCTGCAAGCATATCGGAGATACAGAAGAGCGCATCCGGCGGAGTGGATAAACTGAGAAGCCTTCTGACAGCAGCCTCAGCCATATCGAAATCCATATGGGAGCCTACTTGAATAAGATATTCCTGCCTGAATTCAAGCCCTGCCCTTTCAAGCGCTTTCCGGTACCCAACGCATCTGTCGCCAGAGTAGATGAAAGAGTATGGGCCATTGAGCATAGCAATACGCTTCCTGCCTGTAGAGGAAAGGTACGTAACCGCATTGAATGCAGCTGCAACATTATCGATGACAACAAAAGGAACGGATGAGCCAGAAGCTGCTTCACTGCACATCACAGCAGGGACTACCCTGTCAATACGTTCAATGGCTTCCTTTTCCATAGCGTTCGCGATAATGCTTCCCACCGCTTTTGTGCTGTTGAGGATTGAGATGTAGCGTTCAAGCGAATCACCGCTTAAGTCGCTCTCATTTTCAAGGAGAATATAGCCAGAGAGCGCTGCCCGTTCCCTTGCGGCTGTGATGATGGGAAAATAGAATGGATTCGATGGTGTAGGAGTATTGAATATGATTATCTTATCTTCACTCTCCAAAAGACCGAAATCCGAAGGATTACCATCCAGCGAGATGATTGCGTTTATAATCCGGTTGCGGGAAGCGGAAGCAGAGGAAGGCTTATTCAGCACACGCGATATAGTTGCGACTGAAAGACCTGATTCATCTGCGATATTCTGATAAGTAATCCTCTTCCCGCCCATCTATTACTTTCTTGTAGACTCCCTGATTACAAGCTCCGTGCCAAGATATGTAGAACGCAGAGGTTCATCATGATTCTCAATCAGTTTTATCACCATCTCCGCAGAAAGTGCGCCAAGCTGGGCAACAGGCTGCTTGATGGTCGTGATGCTAGGATTCATCATCTCCGATATCGAGATGTTATCAAAACCAACAACGGAGATATCCTCAGGCACACGGTATCCTCTCTTTATAGCCGCATGGATAGCAGCAGAGGCCAGCATATCAGAGATGCAGAAGAATGAATCTGGAGGCTGGGAGAAATTCAGCATATGCATCACAGCCGCTCCAGCTACTTCCACGTCCATATCCGACCCGACTTCAGCGATATACTCAGGCCGGTACTCAATGCCCTCCTCTTCAAGCACTCGCCTATACCCTTGCAACCTGCTTCTTGCATACTTGAATGAATGGGGACCGTTTATCATCGCAATGCGCCTGTGACCCAGCGATACTATATACTTCACAGCACTATAAGCGGCAGCTTCATCATCGACAGAGACAAACGGAACGCTGGAATCAGGAACAGCTTCACAGCATGTGACAACGGGTACGCGCTCACTGATTCTCTCGATCCTATCCTTTGTCATAGCATTCGCGATGATCACGCCACGCGTTCTTGTACGCGAAAGCAGAAGCATGAAGGAATCCATCATAGCATCAGAATCCAGGCTGTACTCATTGATCAGGAGGATGTAGCGCTTGCTCTCTGCAACTTTCCTTGCCGATTCGATTATCGGGGAATAGAACTGGTTGCGCAATGTCGGGACATTGAAGATTATCAAGCGGTCAGCCGGATCTGGCAACAAGCCATAAGACGCTGGATCGAGGCCCATAGCGCTCACAGCCTCCACAACCCTGTTGCGAGTATCAGAACGCACGATATCAGGATTATTGAATACTCTCGATATCGTAGCGATGGAAATGCCAGTTGATTTTGCAATATCCTGATAAGTGAATTTCTTCATCAAAGTCTTTCCAGTATCTTCAATTCCTCGATTATATCAGAATATGGAATAAGCTGAGTACTATCTTCCGATGAAAGATATGCATAAATAGCGCTCAATTCTTCATAATACCAGCCTGTCGGAGGTACATTTATACCAGTTTCCACGATTTTATCGTAATGAGTATCCATCTGGAATGGATTCCCCTCTTCAGGATAGCACATGACACGCTCATCGCTGCATTGCAATACAGCATGCTCGAAAATCACACGCCAGGATGCGGCGAAAGGAACACTTGCTCTCAGCCACCCTGCCTCAGCATTCACTGAAAAGCCATCATAGCTATATGTGACATGGAAGTACTCATCAGTACTGCTCTCATGCCCCCGTCGCTTATAGCTTGTGACAGAACGGGGCTTGCCGAAGAGAGCGAATATCATATCGGCATCGTGGATATGAAGATCGAAAGGCACTGCTCCACTCTTTGATTTATCAAGCAACCAGCCATTGCTCCAGGCAGGCATAGCAGAAATACGCGAAAAAGATGCGTCTAGCACAGCACCGAACTCACCACTCTCCACTGTTTTCCTCAATGCGTTGAATTCCTTTGTGAATCTCATCACATGGGCAGGAACAATGCGAACACCCTTCTCTTCTGCGAGTGAGAAGATATATGCCGCATCATCGCTTTTCAATGCAAGTGGCTTCTCGACAATGATGTTCCTGCACCCCGCTTCAATCGCCTCTACAACGTGCTCTTTGTGCATGAATGTCGGTGTTGTGATATCCACAATATCGGGCTCAAGCGCACTGACAGCTTCTTTTACCGATGAGAAGAATGGCAATGAAAAGCTTTCAGCAGCAGCTCTGTCTCTATCACCAGAACCTACAATACCAACAATGCTGGTCCCGGCGATGAGGAGCGTATTCGCATAATGGACCCTTCCCATCCCCCCGAAACCAACGATTACCGTCTTCATAACTCAAATCCTTGCGATTGAAGATAGCGTGCACTCTTCTTCATTGCTTCATTCACTTCTTCAATATTCTTCGCGCCTTCTTTCGTGAACTCGATCTCGACACTTAGCATCGATGGATTTGAATGCTTATCAAGCACGCGGAAGATGGAAGGGAAATCGACATAGCCATCACCGAGGGCTGGGAAGTTCCACTCGGTCCGTTCCCCAGCTTTGTCCTTCACATGAAGGTAACCGATGGAATCGATAGCATTCTCCAGATCCTCCGTGCCATTCACATCTCCGTAAAAGATAGCATTAGCTGTGTCATAGCAGATCTTGACGCGTTCTGAAGCGACCATATCAGTGATTGCGCGAAGACGAGTTGCAGTACCATGCTCTCCGTGAGTCTCAAGCACAAGCATCATACCAAGATCTTCCAGAAGCGGAAGGAGTGTCTTGATATTCTCTGCAACACCTTTATCGCCAAGCTTCTCCTTGTCCGCAATGTGGGCTTCACCGACGCTCGAGACTATGACAGAAGCTCCGAAGAACGCTGCCAGACGGATATTATCCCTGAAATCGGAGAGACGCTCTGGATCCATCAGATTCGAATGCCCGCTCACAGCAGGAACAGAAAGCGAGAGATCGAAGAGCGCGTCTTTTATACGCAGCAACTCCGAGAAAGGCATAGACGGAACAATATGCTCCGTCCAGCCTCTTGTGCATGTAAGCTCCACATTTCTGAAGCCAGCTTCAGCTATTCCGTTCAATGCATCATAGACAGAGTATCCATGATAGCAATTCGAATTGGCGATTATAGTTCTTCTCATACAAGAAAATTCCTCAGATATCCATATGTCTGCTTAAGAGATCTGATGATATCTTCTCTAGAACCTTCATATGCCTTGTCCTCGATTTCCGCGACAGCATAGCCATTGTACCCGATATCAGTGAGAGCTGAGATGAATGCACCCCAATCCACATCGCCAAGACCTGGGAGTTTCGGAGTCATATAAGACAGTGGATAAGCAAGCACACCAGCCTCTCCCAGCTTATCTTTCTTCAGCTTGATATCCTTGAAATGGATATGGAACATCTTCTCTTTGAAATCATAGAGGGCCTTGATGTAATCGAGCTGCTGCCAGACGAAGTGGCTAGGATCGAAGTTGATTCCAAGATTATCATAAGGGAGCACATCGAAGACCTCTCTCCAGATATCAGGAGAATAGAAGAGGTTCTTTCCGCCAGGCCATTCATCGGGACCGAAAAGCATTGGGCAGTTCTCGATAGCAATCTTAACGCCTTTCTCTTTAGCATGATCGAGAATCTCTGGCCAGACTTCCTTGACGGTCTTCAAGTTCTCACCCACTGTCTTGCTCTGGTCACGGCCAATGAATGTCGAGACCATGCCAACACCAAGCAGAGCCGAAGCATCTATGAGCGAATGCAAATGCGCAATATTCCCCTTTCTCTTCTCCAAATCCGGATCAAGTGTGTTTGGATAGTACGCGAGAGAAGAGATCTTGACGTTATGAGCGGAAGCATAGCTGAGTATCTCATCAGCAGCTGCTTTATCGAGATTCTCTGTATCGATATGGCTGGTACCAGCATAGCGTCGCTCACCTTTCCCTTTAGGCCAGCAAGCAACCTCCACGCATTCATATCCGATCTCAGAGACCGTATCGATCATTTCTTTATAATTCCACTCCTCAAGAATCGCTGTAAGAAGTCCGAAAGTAATCATATCTTCACCTCCTTTTTCTGCTCACTGCTCTCGATAGCTGCAAAGACTGCACGCATAGCTGGAAGGACTGCATCTGCAGAGATCTCAGCCCAGCCTCTATCCAAGCTCAGCAGGAATTCATCGATGACGCCTGACGATGTCTGTGCATCGTTTGTCTGCATTCTATCGATGTCATAGTAAATATGGCTCCCGTCCTTGGCTGTAACAGTGATTGAATGACCGCTTGATCCGTAAATCACCATAATGCCTTCGGTTCCATAGATTGTCGTCGAGTTGTCTTCTTCTCCATAGTACGTCCAGCTGGCTGACATAGTGCCTATGGCACCTTTCTTCATCGTGTAGATGCAGATAGCGTTGTCATCGACACCAATCAAATTGCCAGAGGCATCCTTCTTATCCAGAGTGGAGAGAGAAGCGCTGACGGATGAGACAGTATCATCCAGAAGAAAATCGATAAGATCTGTCTTATGTATGCCTAAATCAGCCATAGCACCCATACGCGCTTTCGATTTATCGAAGAACCATGTGCTCTTCCCAGGGTCGATTGACCATGTCTCAGGCCCACCATGGCCAAAGATGGTACGGAAAGAGAGCACTTTGCCGATATCACCACGCCTGATCAGATCACGAGCCGTCCTATGAGTCTTATTTAGTCTCTGGTTCTGCCCTATCATCAGAACCTTGCCGCTCTCTGCAGCAGCCTTTGCCATTGCCTCAGCCTCTTCCAGATTCACAGCCATAGGCTTCTCGCAGAGGACGGAAATCCCCTTTTTCAATGCTTTGATGGTAATCTCAGCATGTGTTGCATTGGATGTACATACACTGACAGCATCCAGTCCTGACTCAAGGAGTGCATCGACTGAATCATATGCAATGGCATTGTATGTTTTAGCAAGTTCCTCTGCCCTTGCCTTGTTCAGATCATAGAAAGCTGCAATAACAGCTTTTCCAGAGGCCAGATACTCTGGGATATGACGCACTTGTGCAATCTTTCCACATCCTATGATACCAATTCTGTACATCAGTTCTTCTCCTTCTTCTGCAACAGCACAGCGCCAATCACGATAACACCTTTGAACGCTTCTCTAAGGAATGGCGGGACGCCGATGAGATTCAGGAGGTTATTCATCACAGCGATGATAAGAACACCGAGTACTGTTCCTCCAATGCTTCCCCTTCCGCCAGCCATGCTGGTACCACCGACGATAACAGCCGCAATGGCATCCATCTCATAACCGCTTCCAGCATTAGCGTAGTCCATAGCGCCAATACGTGAGACCTGCAGCACTGATGCGACACCGACAAGCAATCCCATGATAGCGTA
The DNA here is from genome assembly GCA_017694595.1 of Candidatus Ornithospirochaeta stercoripullorum. GTDB lineage: Bacteria > Spirochaetota > Spirochaetia > Sphaerochaetales > Sphaerochaetaceae > Ornithospirochaeta > Ornithospirochaeta stercoripullorum. Next base: position 7,809 of record JADIMT010000094.1, read on the forward strand.
GACCATACGCTTCACACGGTTGACATTGATACCAGAAAGCTTCGAAGCCCTCTCATTGGAGCCGACAGCGAAGACATGGCGTCCGAATGCTGTATGCTTGGATACCCAGTACATGATGAAAGCAATCACAAGCCAGTAGATGATCGGCATGAACATCTGTCTACCGATTGCAAGGTTTGCAATCTTCGTGAATGGCATAGGCACAGATGGATTAATCGTCTGCATGCACTGCTGCGTGACAGAACGGCAAATCTTCATCATGCCAAGGGTTGCAATAAATGGAGGGATGCGTCCTACAGTGACGAGAACACCTGTGAACTCTCCTAAGATGAGTCCTGCAATAAGTCCCATTATGATACCAATAATGTACGCAGGAACGCCTGTAATACCCATTGCTGTCAAAAAGCCTGTATCGGAACCATCGATGAAGAGCATTATGATAGCGCCTATAGCAACAAGCGTGGAACCAACTGCCAGATCGATACCACCCGTGATGATGACAAATGTCATGCCAAGCGCAATGATTCCAATTGTTGCGTTATTGCGCAGGATATTGATCCAGTTTCTCAGATACTTCGATAACCAATCTCCGAATGTCGCCTGATCGAATCCTAGAGCTATTATCTGCAGAATAGCCATCAGCAAAAGCGCGCAGGCTGTACTGAAGAGCGGATGCTCTGTCCACATTTTCCTGAACCATTCAATGAAATTGAATCCTTTCTTTGTATTTTCCATCAGATTGCCGCTCCTGTTGCCCATCTCATAATCTCATGTTCATTAAGCTCATCGCCTTCCAGCTCTGTCAGTATCTTTCCGTGATACATCACATAGCATCGTGACGATGTACGTACGATCTCATGTGCCTCGGATGAGAGAACTATTACAGAGACACCGCTGTCAGCCAAGCTTGAGATGATTGTATAGATTTCCTCTTTCGCTCCGACATCAACGCCTTGTGTTGGATTGTCCAGAATAAGAATCCTTGGCCCTGCGCTGAGCCACTTAGCAAGTACTACTTTCTGCTGGTTTCCACCAGAGAGACTTGTGATAGGCTCGCTGTCATCACCCATTTTGATAGAAAGATCTCTCTTCTCTTTCTGGAAATCCTCCTCAATACGCTTCTGGTCCAAAAAGAGCCCCTTGCGTCTTTTCTTCATAGTTACAAGCGAACCGTTTTCAAGGATATCAAGATCTTTTACGATGCCATTCTCCTTGCGGTTTCTAGGAACATAGCCAATACCATGATCTATCGCTTCCCAAGGACTGTTTATCGTAACAGCCTTGCCATCCAGCTCCACAGTTCCGGTATGCTTGCTGCCAGCTCCGAAGATAGAGAGGAAAAGCTCGCTTCTGCCATCTCCAAGCAATCCTGTAAAGCCTACCACCTCTCCTTTCCTTACAGAGAAGGAAATATCTTTGAAGTGGCTTTCATCGGAAACACCGGATGCAGAGAAGATGACATCACCATGCTTATGAACGCTGCGCTTCTCCTCTATGACATCATGTCCAACCATCATCTTCGCAAGATCGTCGGATGTGACAGATGAGATGCTGCCGGATGAAATCATATGGCCATCACGAAGCACTGTGTAGCTGTCGCAGATTTCCATGACTTCATTGAGCTTGTGGGAGATGAAGATGATGCCAACACCTGCTTTCTTCAGAGAGCGCATAAATGAAAAGACTCTCTTGATCTCAGTCTCAGTGAGGCTTGTTGTAGGCTCATCCATAATGACTATGCGGGCGTCCATCAACATTGCCCTGGAGATCTCGACTATCTGCTTATAGGAAGCATCCAGCGTGCGGACCATAGCTTCTGGATTGAGTGAAAGGCCCATCCTCTCAAAGACTTCTTTAGTCTTCTCAATCATAGCGCTCTTGTCCAAGATGCCCCATTTACCCTTTAGTTCCCTTCCTATGAACAGATTCTCGTAGATTGCAAGATCATTAATCAGATTGAGTTCCTGATGAATGAATGCTATGCCTGCATCCAATGACTCTCTCGGGTTTGTGAAGACAACTGGCTTGCCATCAATCTCAATTCTGCCCTCATCACTAGGGAGAACCCCGCCTAGGATATTCATCAGAGTGCTTTTTCCAGCTCCATTCTCGCCAAGGAGTGCTGTGATCTCACCGCTTTTAAGCGAGAACGAAACTTTGTCCAGCACCAGATTGGCTCCAAAGGACTTGGAAATACCTGTCATGTTCAGATTCATTATAAAACCTTTAAAAATATGCCCAGCCGGAAAGGCCGGGCAGCAGAACAAACGTTAAATCAATACGGTGAATTAGGATCGATGAAATCCTGATAATTCGTTCTATCGACAACTGTTGTAGGAATGATCATGACCTGCTCGACCTCTTTTCCGTCGAGGATATCAACAGCCATGTCAACAGCTTCCATAACCATGTCAGGGCTGTAGAGTGCTGATTCTACCCAGATGTCCTCATACTCAGGCATCATATTGAAGTATTCCTGGCATCCGCCACCACCTGTAATGGCCTTGATATCTGTTCTTCCAGCTTCTCTGATAGCCTGGAGAGCGCCGATGGATGTCTCATCGTCCATGCTGTATACAGCGTCAATGTGATCGTTTGCCACGAGGATATCAGCCATATCTGCAAGTCCTGCTTCTCTTGTGAACTGAGTTGCATATGTGAGAACTTCCATATTAGGTGCAATCTCTGCAAGAGTATCGAGGAATCCAGCCTTTCTCAGTTCTGCAACTGATCCTGATGTAGGAACGTCGAGGATAACAACAGTGCCCTCTGGACCGATCTTGTCGACGATGTACTTTGCACCCTCTTCACCCATGTTGTAATTATCGCCAGAAACACGGTAAACGCCTTCAGCAGCAATCTCGATATCGAAGTTAACGACGACGATACCCATGTTGATTGCGTTCTGGATAGGCACTTCCATACCTGTCCACTGTGGAAATGCGACGATTGCTTCAGCTCCCCAGAGGATGAGGTCATCGAGCTGTGTTGTCATTTCATCTGAGTTATTCGACGTGTAAATCATGTAATCAATCACACCTTCAGCTTCCAGTTCCTCACATCTCTGCTCTGCATAGTATGCAACACCTGCTGACCAGCCATGTGTGACAGCTGGAGCGAGAATACCAATCTTATGAGGTGCGGCAAAAAGGGATGCACCTATCACGAGGAAAGTAACAAGCAGAACCAAAACTTTCTTCTTCATATCTACAGAACCTCCTATCGTTCTTATTCAGATTTTCCAACGGCTTTCAGTACAAGTCAAACTTTTTTGAAAAAATTTTTCTTTTTAATCATACCTGCTAATACACAGATAAGCATAAAAATATTTAAAATATTACAACTTAATAAATTACTGAATAATTTTAGATTCAATATTTTTCATAATTCTGAAAAATATTGGTTTTTCAAGACAGCAGACACAATTTGCTGGTTCTTTTATAAGGAGAAAAAGAGAAAGGCAAAAGAGGCCAAATGGTCTAAATTCCATTGACGGTGACATCATCATTTGCGATATTCCAAGCATGAGCATCAAAAGTCTGGCCGGAGTGATCGGCATGGATTATGAATCGGTAATTGAGGATTTCTGCGGAGATGTATCTGCGCTGAAAGATGCACTGAAAGCTTTCGCTTCCACAGATTGCCAGAATCTGTCTGAAGCTGTTGAGAAAAATGATGATGCAACAGTAAAGAAAGAGGCACATAGAATCAGGAAGAGCGCCGAGAAGCTAGGACTTGAAAAACTCAAAGTCGCAGCTGCAAGGCTTGAGGAAGTCAATGAAGAGAAAGTCCCGGCAGATTATGCGCACCTCGCCTCAATCTTCACATCCACTGTAGACGCTATCAAGAAAGAAGGTCTTTAACCGAACTTGTTGCATGCCACAAAATGGTGATGTGAGGCTTCAGCAAGCACTGGCTTTCTCCTTTCACAGCTTCCAGATGAAGGGCAGCGATGAGCGTAGGGACACGGATGGAATGAAAGCTGCGCTATTCTTCCCTCTCCAAGCTGCAAGATTGAAGATATACCTTTCTCTCCTGCTTTCAGCTCGGACGAAAGCAGTTCCTTTGTATAAGGATGGAGAGGGTGCAAGAAGATTTCAGAGACAGGCGCAATCTCAACAATCATCCCTTTGTACATCACACCGATACGCTGGCTGATAAATCGCAACGAGCTCAGGTCATGGCTGATGAATAGATATGAAACACCCAGATCTTTCTGCAATGACGAGAGAAGATTCAGGATTCCAGCGCGGACAGAGACATCGAGGGAAGAGAGGCATTCATCTGCGACAATCAAATCCGGAGATGTGATCATAGCTCTTGCAATAGCGATACGCTGTCTCTGGCCTCCAGAGAACTCGCCTATGCAACGTGAAACTGCAGAGGATGGCAGGCCTACCAAGCTGAGCGCATCAAGCACTTTCGAGCGCTGTTCTTTTTTTGACAGGAGCTTCGCATTAGCAAGAGGTCCCCTGACCGCTTCCCCTACCTTCTCAGATGGATCGAGAGAAGAATATGGATTCTGGAAGATGATCTGCAAGCGGCTTTTAAGCTTCCTCATCTCCGCATCTGAACATTTGCAGATATCAACACCGGAAAATATGATACTACCAGAATCGGGCTCTATCAGACGTAGCAGTGTACGCCCAAGCGTTGTTTTGCCGCTTCCAGACTCTCCTGCAATGCCAAGCGTCTCTCCTTTGCATAGCGTAAATGAAATATCATCGAGAGCAAGCAAAGAACCAAAGCGCTTCGTCAGATTGCTGACAGACAATAGCTCATCCATCGCATACTCCATACTTCCAGCATCGCAGCGAACATCTTTCAGAGGTTGAAACAGGAGGCTCTGATTGAAAGCACTTCTCTATAGCTTCATGGCATCTGGAAGCGAAACGGCAGCCTGTACACACATCCCCTAGCTGAAAAGGATTCCCGCTGATGACAAAAAGCTTATCACCATCATAGTCTCCACGTGCTGAACGGAGGAGTGCTTTGCTGTATGGATGCCGCGGGGATGAGAAAAACGATTGAGCATCCCTCTCTTCCATCAGCTTGCCACCATAAAGCACAAGAATCCTGTCCGCTAAAGCAGAGACTACACCAAGGTCGTGTGAAATCAGGAGCATAGCCATAGCTTTCTCATCAATCATCTTTCTCAGCAATGAAAGGATTCCTTTCTGAACAGTGACATCCAAAGCTGTCGTGGGCTCATCCGCGATAAGCAGCGATGAAGAGCCAGCTGCAAGCGCCATAGCAATCATCACACGTTGCCGCATGCCTCCTGAGAGCTCATGTGGATATAATGAATAAATGCGCGTCGCATCCTCAAGGCCAACAGATGAAAGATATTCCACAGCACGTCGCTTGACAGATTGTTTTGAGCTCTTCCTGTCGTTCAGACGGATGACGTAAACAAGCTGATGGCCGACAGTAATCACAGGATTCAAGCCAGACATCGAATCCTGGAAGACAGCTGAAATCTCCCTGCCCCTGATCTCTGTCATCTCTTTTTCCGTGAGATCCAAGAGATTACGGCCGGAAAAAAGCACTTCTCCAGAAAGCTTTGCTTTACCAAGGCGCAGCAAAGAGAGTGCTATCGTGCTCTTTCCGCTGCCTGACTCACCTACAAGGGCAAGACACTCTCCTCTCTTGACAGAAAAAGAGAGTCCATCAACAGCTATTGCTGATGGATACTCCGCTCTTAGATTCCTGACGGTCAGAACGCTCTCTTCCATTGGTGAATATATTATATTTCGGAGAGAGCCTCATCAACGATTGCTATCGCTTTATCTATATCGTTCTTTGATGCGACAAGTGGCGGCACGAAACGAAGCACAGTATAGCCAGCTGAACAGACCAACAGCCCCTTCTCCATGCATTTCGCAATCACATCACGAGGCGCGATCTTCAGCTCCAGCCCCCTCATGAAGCCCATTCCACGTGCCTCCACGCAAAGCTGCGGATACTTCTTCGCAAGTTCGTCCAGCTTACTGCCAAGATAAGCTCCATTCTCTGCTGCATTCTCAGAAAGCGATGGAAGTTTCTTCAGTACGACTTCAGCAAGAGCAGCAGCTGCGACATTGCCTCCGAAAGTAGCTGCATGGTCGCCAGGCGAGAAGATGCCTTTCGCTCTCTTGAATGCAAGAGTCGCCCCCATTGGCAATCCACCGCCAAGTGCTTTCGCTGATGTGAGGATATCGGGCTGGATGCCATAGTTCTGGAAACAGAAAGGCTTACCAGTCCTGCCCATTCCACATTGCACTTCATCGAAGATGAGCAGCATATCGTTATCATCGGCAAGTTTTCTCAGGCCCGAAAGGAAAGACTGCTCTGCAGGTATGATTCCACCCTCGCCCTGAAGAGGTTCCACAATGATCGCAGCAGTCTGCTCATCTACAAGAGCTTTCACGGAATCGATGTTGTTATATTCAGCATAGACGACACCGGGGAGCATTGGAGCAAAGCCTTTATGATACTTCTCCTGGCCAGTCACTGTGATAGCGCCATACGTACGTCCATGGAATGAGTGATGGAATGAGATTATCTTGTCCCTGCCCCTCTGGGATCCATACTTTCTAGCCATCTTCAGCGCAGCTTCATTAGCCTCCGCTCCGCTGTTGCACAGGAAGACTTCCTCAGAGCCCGCAAGTTCGTTCAGAAGATTCGCGACAGTGACAGCATGCGCATTATAATAAAGATTGGAAGTATGAAACACGCCGTTCTCTATGACAGCAAAGAGCGCTTTCTTCTCATCCTCATCGCCATAACCTAGCGCGTTTACAGCGATTCCCGCAACGAAGTCGAGGTATTCTTTCCCATCTTCATCAACAAGGACCATTCCCTTTCCGCTCTTGATAGCAATAGGAAACTGGGAATAGTTATTCATATAATTAGCTTTTCCAAGTTCAACTACGCTCTGATTAGACATTACCCACCTCCGGTGTGAGCATCGTACCGATGCCTTCTGCTGTGAAAATCTCCAATAGAATGGAGTGCGGCAAGCGTCCATCGAGGACGTGCACTGACTTAACACCTTTATTGATTGCATCCAGACAGCACTCGACTTTAGGTATCATGCCGCCTTTGATCGTTCCATCTGCAATCAGCTCAACAGCTTCTCTCGCGTTCATTCGGCGTATGATGGACTTAGGATCATCCTTATCGCGGAGGATCCCCTCAACATCTGTCATGAATACAAGCTTCTGCGCATTGAGTGCTCCTGCTATCGCGGATGCCGCGTAATCCGCATTGACATTATATGTCTGAGAGAATGCATCAACACCAACTGGAGAGATTACAGGAACGAAATCTGCAGCGATTAACGTATCGATAAGCGTCTTGTCAACTTTCTCGATCTCACCGACAAAGCCCAGATCACGGCCTTTCTCATCAATTTTCTTCTTAGCCATCAGAGTATGGCCATCCTTGCCATTGATGCCGCATGCCCTGATGCCTACAGACTCAAGATTCTCGACGAGGCTTTTCCCGACAGAACCGGAGAGTACCATCTCCGCAACTCCGGCAGTCTCCGCATCTGTCACGCGAAGCCCATCGACGAAGAGAGTCTCCTTTCCCATCTTATCCAGCGTCGCAGTGATCTCCTTGCCACCGCCATGTACGATGATGGGATTAAGACCAAGGTACTTGAGCATTGCAACATCCTTGATGACAGATTTCTTCAGTCTTTCATCCACCATGGCAGAACCACCATATTTGATGACGACAGTCTCTCCTGCAAACTTCCTGATATAAGGAATAGCTTCAATCAGAATCTCAGCTTTGGCTTGTTCCTTCTCGTACATCAGCTTCTGTAATCTCCATTGATTCTCACATAGTCATAAGTGAGGTCACAGCCCCATGCAGTGGCTTTGCCAACTCCCTGATGGCAGTCAGCAGTCACAGAAATCTCCTTCTCGAGGAGTATCTCCTTCGCCTTCTCCTCTGAAAACGGCAACGGCTCACCTCCCTTCACTGTCTCGATAGTACCCTTAGCAGAAGAGAAAGAGAGATCTACAAGCGATGGATCGAAATCTGCACCTGAGTAGCCCATCGCGCAAAGGATTCTGCCCCAGTTAGCATCGGAACCAAAGAAAGCAGCTTTTACAAGCGATGAGGAGATGACAGAGCGCGCAAGCACTTTTGCATCCTTGTCTGAAAGCGCATTTATGACATTCATCTCAATGAACCTTCCAGCACCTTCCCCGTCACGCGTAATCAGTTTGGCAAGCGTTCCCAGCACATAGTGGAAAGCCTCTGCGAAGGCTTCATACTCCTCAGTGCCGGAGAGAATCTCCTCATTTCCCGCCATGCCATTAGCAAGCACGATGCATGAGTCATTCGTGGAAGTATCGCCATCGACGGAAATCATGTTGAAAGTCTCCTCGACTGTATAGCCAAGCAGCTGCTGCAGCGTCTCTTTGCCAATGACAGCATCCGTTGTTATGAAAGCAAGCATCGTCGCCATATTAGGGTGGATCATCCCAGAGCCTTTTGCCATACCGCCGATAGTGACAAGCTTGTTTCCAATCATCACAGTCGCAGCAGCTTCCTTCCTGAATGTATCAGTCGTGCAGATAGCTTCAGCCGCATCGCTTCCGCCGCTTTGAGAGACAAGGGAGGAAAGCGCAGCGACACCAGCTTTGATTCGTGGCATATCAAGAGGCACTCCGATGACACCAGTCGAAGCGACATAGACTTTGCTCTTCTCTGTCGAAAGGAGCTTAGCGACCTCCTCAGCTGTCTCTTCAGCATCGACAAGACCCTGCTTACCCGTGCATGCATTTGCGTTGCCACTGTTGATGACAACAGCCTTCGCGCATCCATTTCTGGCAATACCCTGATCCCAGATTACTGGCGCTGCCTTTACTTTATTAGTTGTAAATACTGCTGCTGTAACAGCCTCCTGCTCAGAAACAAGCAGAGCCATATCCTTTTTAGCTTTCTTCAGCCCAGCGTGCATACCTGCGGCTTTATAGCCAATGGCTGATGTTACGCCACCATTTATGATTTCCATATTAACTCCTATCAGAAGGGAGACCCCGCCCCCAGAGAAAGTCCTTCAGTCTCATCTAGGCCAAAGGCGATATTCATATTCTGTACGGCCTGCCCAGCCGCACCTTTAACGAGGTTATCAATAGCGCCAAGTGCAATGATATTGCCAGTACGCTTATCGATTCGCCATGAGATATCAATGCAATTGGTACCCTTCACATAACGTGTCTCAGGAGGATTATCAACAAGACGTACAAATGGCTCATGTTCATAGATAGAGTATGCTTTTCTGACATCCTCTTCGCTGACACCATCCACAAGACGCGCATAGCAATCAGCTAATATGCCTCTGTTCATTGGAACCAGGTGAGGAGTAAACTGCAGCACTATATCCTTGCCAGAAGCTTCTGAAAGCTCCTGCTCTATCTCGGGCGTATGGCGATGGTTCGTCACTCCATATGCTTTGATCGACTCATTCACTTCGCAGTATAACGAACCGAGCTTCTCACCTCTGCCAGAGCCAGATGTGCCGCTTTTGGCGTCTATCACAATTCCTTTCGTCTCAATAAGGCCATTTTTAACAAGAGGATAGAGCGTCATGATCGAACATGTCGTGTAACAGCCAGGGTTAGCGATAAGCCTCTTGCCTTTGATTTCATTTCTATGTATCTCGGGAAGACCATATACCGCTTTTTCAAGCAACTTAGGCCCATGATGCTCTGTATGGTACCATTTCTCATAAACAGCTCTGTCATGCAAACGGAAATCTGCTCCGAGATCGATGACTACAGATGATGAGAGAATCTTCTCTGTGACAAGCGATGAAGCAAGGCCTGCAGGAAGCGAGAGGAATATGACATCAGCTTCCTCAGCTGCTTTTTCTATATCATCTTCCCTCAGCACCATATCCAGCACACCTTTCATTCCTGGATAGATATCAGAAAACTTCGATCCGGCATAAGAATGGGAGGCAGGATAAGAGATCTCCACGCCGCTATGGCATGAGAGAATTCTCATTAGCTCTGCACCAGCATATCCAGTAGCACCAAGTATAGCTGCTTTTATCATAAATACTCCTATACGATGGCATAATTATACACAAAAGCGCTATTTATGCTACTAGGTATGCATAAATATTTAAAAATATGAATAATCAGCTGTTGTCGTCAGGAAAAGACTCACTTTGCGCAGAGAGCTCAGAAAGATTATATGGAGTTGTCTGATAGACAAAATAATTAAGCCAGTTTGAATAAAGGAGATTCGCATGGCTTCTCCAGCTCATCACAGGTTCTTTCCCAACATCATCACCGGGGAAGTAGTTGCGGGGGATAGCGGTACCAAGACCTGCCTTCTTGTCCCTCAGATACTCATCCTTGAGCGTGTCTCTGTCATACTCGGAGTGACCTGTTATGAAAATCTGTCTGCCGTTCTTTGTCATCGAAGCATAGATGCCAGCCTCATCTGATGCAGATAGGATCTTCAGCCTTGGCTCGCGCAACATCGCTTCACTATCACTTTCAGTATAACGTGAGTGTGGCACGTAAAAGACATCATCAAAGCCTCTCAGAAGAACTGGATTACGATAAATCACACGGTGTGGAAAAACTCCAAAGAGCTTCTTGTCGAGAAACCTCTTTCCGATGCCGAAGTGATGATAAAGTCCTGCCTGGGCTGCCCAGCAGATGTGGAAAACTGAATGAACATGGCTTTTAGACCAGTCCATGATATGGCACAGCTCATCCCAGTACTCCACTTCTTCGAACTCCAGCTTCTCAACAGGTGCTCCTGTAATGACCATACCATCGAAGTTCTCATGTTCGATAGCGCTGAATGGCTTATAGAATGAGAGCATATGCTCTTCTGGAGTGTTCTTAGACACATGGCTCTCGACTTGCACAAGCGTAAGCTCAACCTGAAGCGGAGTATTTCCCAGTAAGCGCGAAAGCTGCGTCTCTGTAGTAATCTTCGTAGGCATGAGATTGAGAAGCGCGATACGCAGTGGTCTCATATCCTGAGTACGCGCTCTTGTCTCCGTCATCACGAAGATGTTCTCACTCTCAAGAGTCTTCCTCGCAGGCAGGCTGTTAGGAATCTTTATAGGCATGCAAGAGCTCCTTCGATATCGCTGATGATGTCTTTGACATCCTCGATACCAACCGAGAAGCGCACGAAACCTGGATCGATTCCCGCCTCTTTAAGCATCTCATCTGAGAGCTGCCTATGCGTAGTGGATGCTGGATTGAGCACACATGTGCGTGCATCAGCGACGTGCACTACAATAGATGCGAGATGGAGAGAGTCCATGAATTTCATAGCTTTCTCCCTTCCTCCCTTCATGGAGAATGAAACAACTCCCGAAGACAATCCATCATCGAGATACTTCATTGCCCTCGCATGTTCAGGAGAACTTTCAAGTCCCGGATAGCTGACGCTCTCAATCACATCGCTTCTCGTCTCAAGATACTTAGCAACAGCAAGCGCATTCTCTGAGTGCTTGCGGATGCGAAGGCTGAGCGTCTCCAGGCCAAGGTTCAGAAGAAATGCTGCGATAGGCTGTGGAGTGGATCCCAGATCGCGCATCAGCTGCACTCTTGCTTTTGTGATATAAGCGCTCTTTCCGAACGACTCTGTGTAGACGACTCCATGGTATGACTCATCAGGCTCTGTCAGCTCTGGATACTTGCCACCCTTAGTCCAGTCGAATGTGCCGCCATCGACAATCATGCCACCGACAACGACAGCATGCCCATCCATATACTTAGTGGATGAGTGGATGACGATATCTGCACCATGCTCAAACGGACGGCAGAGAATCGGAGTCGCGAATGTATTGTCAATGATGAGCGGAACGCCTTTTGAGTGCGCAAGAGGCACGAACCTGTCGAAATCGAAGACTGCGAGGGACGGATTTGCAATCGTCTCACCGAAAAAGAGCCTTGTCCTGTCATCGAAGAGGGAAAGGATCTCCTCATCGCTCATCTCCGGATTGACTACACGAGCCTCTATGCCCATTCTCTTCATTGTCACGAGAAAGAGATTTGTCGTGCCACCATAGAGATTGCCCATCATGATGAAGTTATCGCCAGCTGAAGCGATGTTGAAAACAGAAATCAAGGAAGCGGCCTGCCCCGATGAAGTCATCATAGCGCCAACACCGCCCTCGAGCTCCGCAACTTTCTTCTCGACTGAATCTACAGTCGGGTTTGAGATGCGCGTATACATATGCCCCGGGCTTTCGAGATCAAAAAGCTTAGCCAGCTCAGCCGCGCTATCATATTTATAAGTTGTACTCTGATAAATAGGGAGAACTCTTGGTTCTCCGTTCTTAGGCTCATAGCCTCCCTGTACACAAATTGTAGCTCTGTCCATATCGCGATATTAGGACAAAGCACAATATTATGGAAGGTCTTCAACCACTTCTTCAGGAGCTTCGAGCAATCCTTCTGGATAAGTAAGGTATTTCTTGAAAATCTTCAGAGCTGATGCATAGTAGTAGCCATCGCAGATCCTCTCATCGAGATTCGCGACGAAATCGACGACCTTTCTCTTCGTGACATTGCCATCCACATCAAGCACTAACTCAGGACGCTTAGCACCGAAAGCAATGAAAACCGGCACATTGCCGAAGTTATAGAGATGATGCCTGATAGGCGGTATATTCAACGAAGCCATGCTTGTTACAAACATCGAACCATGGAATGGAGAAGCATTAAGGAGGGCCATAGGCAGAAGCCCAAAATAATCGAGAAGCTTCAGGAACCAGATCACCCACTTCTTTATAAGGCCAGGTATGAATCCGATAATCTTAGCAGCTGAATCAGTGCTGTTCTCGCTACCATCATCTTGCAGCGTCTCTGTAAGGAGATCGTTGAATTTTTTATATACATCATAAAGCGTATCGCTAGGTTCAAAGTGAAGCTTGATGGTAGTCTCACGACCAGAGATGCTCATCTTCTTCTTGACAGCCATATTGATCACAATGCCTTTTCGGGCATAGATCTTCTGTCCTCTTATATATCTATTTACACCTGGTCTCTGTGAAATAGCACGAACATATGCTGCCAACACTATATGGAGAATTCCGATTGAATCATAACCTTCAGCCCTGAGTTTCCTTATCAAAGCCTCAGCTCCACTGACATCAAAGCAGTCAGTGATTGTATTCTGACTGTCGCTCCTTTCCACCATTATATAAGGAATAATAGTGGTAAAAGGATCCAGACTCTTTATTCTTCGCCCTTCTTTCATCTCCTCTATCATAGTACGCATCTACATACAAAGTCCACAATTCTTTTCTGCCTGCCCTTGCAGTTCTGGTGAGAAGCACCGGAAATCATCCAACAAAGAAGACTATTTGATTTCACTGAATTTTTTGTGGTCAATCAGGTATTCTTTTCATTGACTTTCACTTTCATATTGTAAATACTCCAAGCGGAGGCAGCAAAGCTGTAAGTTTATGAGATTCAGAAACGGATTCTGGCATTTGGATGATGGTGTCGTGCTCTATTCGCACAAGAATTATTTTGAAGCGGATAATGAAGGAAACAGTCTTGCGTTATATGCTTCTGCATATCCGATACAATGTAGGAATGACACACTGAACAATCCTGTGCTAACTACCGTGATAAGCGCAATCGCAGAGAATATACTCAGGGTTGATGTATACCATCACAAAGGGGCAACCCCTGATAAGCCGTTTCCCGAAACAAAGAAATCAACCACAGGACAGATTGAAGGAAGTGCAATCAATGCAAAGGATCTCAAAGCTGAACTGCGGGACGGAGAGCTGGAATTCTCATACAAAGGACAGAAGCTCTCTTCGCGCTTCTCAAGGTTATCAGGTTGCATGACAACACCTGCTGGCCGGTATATGGCAGAGTATCTGACTACTGATATCGGGGAAACCTACTATGGCCTTGGCGAAAGATTCACTCCATTTGTCAAGAATGGCCAGAAGGTTGAAATGTGGAATCTAGATAGCGGATGCTCAAGCGAGATGTCCCACAAGAATATCCCATTTCTCATCTCGTCTAAAAACTATGGCATACTTTTGCTGGATTACGGAAAAGCCTCATTCGAGATAGGAAGCGAAGTAGCTGAATGCGTCCAGTTCTCAGAACGAGGAGAAAGACTCTCCTATTGCATCATCGCAGGAGACAGCATCAAGGATGTCGTATCCGGATATACTTCCCTTACAGGACGTCCTGCATTACCTCCCAAATGGTCATTCGGGCTGTGGCTCTCAACTTCTTTCACTACCGACTACAGTGAAAGCACGGTACTCTCATTTGTCGATAAGATGAAAGATTATGACATCCCGCTTTCAGTCATGCATTTTGATTGTTTCTGGATGCAGGAATTCCAGTGGGCTGATTTCCGATGGGATCCAAGGATGTTCCCGGATCCAGCTGGACTTCTGAAGAAGCTCCATGACAGGGGGCTGCATGTAAGTGTGTGGATCAATCCGTACATTGCACAAAAATCCAGGTTGTTCGATGAAGGAGCGGCAAATGGTTATTTCCTGAAACGCAAGGATGGGAGTGTATGGCAATGCGATGTATGGCAAGCGGGAATGGCTATTGTCGACTTCACAAATCCAGAAGCCGCTCGATGGTATCAGGGTAAACTGAAGGAACTTGTGGAAATGGGCGTTGATTGCTTCAAAACTGACTTCGGTGAGAATATACCGACTGATGATGTCGTCTGGTATGACGGCTCAGATCCTTATCTGATGCACAACTACTATTCATTCATCTACAACAGGACAGTATTCACTCTGATGAAAGAGCTTAAAGGCGACGAAGCTATCGTATTCGGGCGTTCTGCAACGATAGGCTGCCAGCAGTTCCCTGTACACTGGGCAGGAGACAACGTGGCATCCTATGTCTCTATGGCCGAAACACTCAGGGGAGGCTTGTCCCTCGCACTGTCAGGCTTTGGGTTCTGGAGCCATGACATAGGAGGCTTTGAAGATACGACTACCCCAGATCTCTTCAAGAGATGGGTAGCTTTTGGACTGCTGTCTTCTCATTCAAGACTTCACGGAAGCTCATCCTACAGGGTTCCATGGGCATTCGACGAGGAAGCGTGCAAAGTGACATCGTTCTTCGCGAAACTGAAAGCTGAACTCCTTCCCTATATTTGGCTATGTGCGGAAGAAGCGCATGAGACTGGCATCCCTGTTCTTCGTCCGATGATTCTCGAATTCGGAACGAATGATGAGATGATCAGATATCTTGAACGGCAGTACATGCTGGGGCCATCCTTGCTTGTTGCACCAGTCTTCCAGGAAAATGGAAGAGGAAGATGCTATCTGCCTGAAGGTAAATGGATATCCCTGCTCGATGGCAGCTCGGAAGAAGGTCCTGTCTGGATTGACAAAGAATATGATTACTTTTCTCTACCGCTCTATGTACGGGAAAACTCCATCATCCCGGTAGAACGAGAAGGAAAGAAAGTGCTTCTTGCTTATAATGTACAGGATGCAAGCCTCAAAGGCATTGCGGAGATCCATGGCGGAGAACTTCTTCTGCTCGATGGTTCATACACCGAACTGGAAGTGATAGCATCGAATGCAAATCATGGCTCTTCAAAAAAAACCTTAAGCGTAGAGGCAGGTAAGCAGAAGATCTGACATACCAGATTTGCATGCTCATGTGAACAACGATGAGCGGCAGCTTCACACTATTGCGAACCGGAAACCGTCCAAGCTTTTCGGCAATGCGTCAGGGCGGTTTGCCTTCTTTGCAGCAAAGAGCATCTGAGATTTCGCACTGTGATGAATCAGACTGCATGACAATGCATTCCTGAAGCTCTTCCTAAAAATAGCCGAAACACCTATCCTCTGATTCTAGAAATTATCGGAAAAACATACTCAAATAGATGCAAGGAGTGAAAGAGAAAATATGCAAGTAATTAGTACAGAAAAGGCCCCAGGCGCTATCGGCCCATACAGCCAGGCTTTCCTCACAGGCGGCTTTGTAATCACATCAGGCCAGATTCCAGTGAATCCGGAAAGCGGTGTGATTCCCGAAGGCATCGAAAAGCAGACAGAGCAGAGTTGCAAGAACGTCCAGGCAATACTGGAAGCAGCTGGCAGCAGCTTGGAAAAAGTCGTCAAGACAACATGCTTCCTCGCGGATATGGGAGACTTTGCTGCATTCAACGAAGTCTACGCGAAGTTCTTCACTGGCCGTCCGGCACGTAGCTGTGTCGCTGTGAAAACTCTTCCGAAAAACGTTCTCTGCGAAATTGAGGCCATAGCAGAAATCTGATCATCCATGGCAACTTCCAGCTAGCTGAAATCTGTTTTATAATGCCCTGACAGAGGAACAAAGATGGAACAGAATCAGCTGGGAACGGGAAAGATAGCTCCTCTTGTGATGAAGCTAGCTTTCCCGTTAATCATCGCTCAGTTAGTCAATGGCCTGTACAATATAGTTGACAGGATTTATTTAGGGCATCTGGAAGGCGCAGGAGCAGAAATCCTCACAGGTGTCGGCATTACCTACCCTGTGATTCTTCTTATCACAGCATTCTCCAATCTCATCGGCAGCGGAGGCGGCCCACTGGCTGCTATAAGGCTGGGACAGAAAGAGAACAAGAAAGCTGAAGAGATACTCGCAGTCTCTGCGACCTCGCTTTTAGTGCTTTCCGCGATGCTGATGGTTGTCTTCTACCTGTTGAAGACCCCCTTGATATACCTCTTCGGAGCTTCCGACAAAACATTCGTACATGCTAATGAGTATCTGACAATCTATCTGATTGGAACGCCATTCGTGCAGCTTACGCTTGGCTTAAATCCATTCATCTCTGCCCAGGGCAAGACAACGATGAGCATGCTAACTGTTGTCATCGGAGCTGCGCTGAACATTGCCCTCGATCCTCTCTTCATATTCGTCTTCGACATGGGAGCGGCAGGTGCTGCTATCGCAACAGTCATCAGCCAGGCTGTTTCAGGCATATATGTAGTTGCAATCCTTTCAGGAAAACACAGCACTATGAAGCTCAATCTGAAAAAGCCTGTCATCAGGAAAAACGTGCTTTTACCAATAATGGCACTCGGCGTCTCTCCTTTCATCATGAGTGCAACTGAAGCCGCCATCAGCGTGGCATTCAATTCAAGGCTGCAAGTCCTCGGCGGCGATATGGCAGTAGGAACGATGACGATTTTCTCATCCATCCTCACATTCATCAACATGCCAGTGAATGGCATGAACCAAGCAGTAACACCGCTCATCAGCTACAACTTCGGAGCCGCGCTCGATAACAGGGTAAAAGGAATCTACCGCTTCTCTCTGGTTGTAGAGTTCGCATACTGCTTCATCATGTCATGTCTTTGCAATATCTTCCCAGGTACTGTAATAGGCATGTTCACCACAGACTCCACGCTTATAAACTATGCAATACCGTATATGAAATTCTTCATCACAGGCATGGCGCTATTCGGTATGCAATGTTGCTCACAGCAGACATTCATAGGACTTGGACAAGCGAAAATCTCACTCTTTCTGGCAATATTCAGGAAGATCATCCTGCTCATTCCTCTGGTCTTCATTCTCTCTTCAACCCCGCTAGGAATAACAGGTGTTTTCCTTGCTGAATCAATTTCAGATGCGCTTTCAGCGACTGTCACTGAGACTGTGTTCCTTGCTAAATTGTCGAAAATATTGCGAAAAGGAGCCCCCAAACCATAAGAAAACCACTATTTTTGCTTGCTTACCCTTAGTGATATAACTACGATTACAATATGCCGGAATATAAAATTACAGGCAGAATGAGACGAATCATCGAATTATCGAGTCGACTTCAGACCCGTGATCCTGATTCTCTCACAGATGACCTGATTAATAATATAAATAACAGCTCGATTCAGAGGAGAGAAGCCAGAAAGCTGCTCTGCCCTTCGCATCGTCCAGCTGCGTCAACATTCATAATTCCTGTCACAGGGGGTGCTGTAACAGGATATTATATATCGGATCCGAAGCTGACAGAGCTGACAGGACTCATACCATTGACAATCTTCTGCCATGGCGGCGGATGGGTCTTTGGAAACATGAACTTCTATTCAATCTTCCTACGTCATCTCTCAGAAGTGACAGAGACAGCAATCCTCCTGATTGACTATCGTCTCGCTCCAGGCTCAAAGTTCCCCACAGCAGTGGAAGATTGCTATGATGCACTTCTCTGGGCTTATGAAGGGGCAAAGTACTGGAAAGTCGATCCAGACAGGATATATATAGCCGGGGACAGCGCAGGTGGAAACCTTGCTGCAGTCACAGCCATGCTTGCACGTGACAGGAAAGGCCCGCAGCTTGCAGGACAGATACTCTTCTACCCTATTACAGACTGCAGGCTGAGAACTCAATCAATGCTGGATCATAAAGACAGTCCCATGCTCAATGAGAAGATGCTCTCATTCTATGTGAAGAACTATGCAAGAGAGCCAAAGGACATACTCTCACCAATGTTCTCTCCGCTATTAGCGACAGATCTCTCAAGATTACCGCCAGCGCTGATCATCACAGCTGAGTGCGATCCTCTCTCCGATGATGGCAAACTATATGCAGATGCACTCAATCAGGCAGGCACGAAAGCAAATGCGCTGATGGCAAAAGGAGCTTTCCATGGCTTCATGCCTTATCGATATGCGACAGGCAGAGCTGAAGGCGAATGTGCAATGAGGCAGTTCATAGCAGGACGCCCTGTAGAGAATGTCCAGCTTCTAACAGAGCGCGAACTTAAGAGGCAGAAGCAAAAGTTTTGACAACAGCAGAGCGTAGCTACACCATGTCGAGAATCAGGGGCAAAGGCACTTCAATCGAGCTTCTGCTCTCGAAAGCTCTCTGACATCGTGGCCTCAGGTTCAGGAAAAACAGTCCATCAGTCTACGGACATCCAGATATCTCTGTTAAGAAATACAAAGTAGCCATCTTCTGCGATGGTGATTTCTGGCATGGCTTCGACTGGGAGAACAGGAAAGAAAGCATCAAGACAAACAGGGATTACTGGATCCCGAAAATAGAGCGCAACATCGTGAAAGATGCGGAAATCAGCCACACACTGCAAAGTATGGGCTGGACTGTAATCCGCATCTGGGAGCATGAAATCAGAAATGATCTGCCAGGCACTGCTGATATGATCATCCGCCTGATCAAAGAGAAGAGTAAACCAAAGGCTCAGTACCTGGATAAGTGATTGTAATGCACGTCTTGCCAAGCAGCACAGTTGCTTTGCCAAATGGCAGCTCTGCACTGTTATCGCTATCGACAGTGAATATAACAGGCCCTGCTTCCACAGTTCTATCAGTAAGCGTGACAACCTCAACTTCAACACCAAAATATTCAAAGCTGTCACCACTTTCCAGAGTGTACTCAATACTCTCATTTCTATCATCGAAGATGCCCGGGGGCAAAAGCCCTGAAACATCACAACCCACGAAAAGAAGTGCAAACATAACCACACATAACACTTTCTTCATAAATTCCTCCACAACAAACAGCTTCACCCTAGATTCCAAACTACATAAGCGCTCTTATAATTCACTTGCCGATCATGCTTGAATAATTACCTCCGCACTCACTTTCTTGCTGCACTAGCCTACAAAAGCTGCTATCCTGGCTGATATGGGAAGTAATCTCGCAAAGGATATCCAAGATGCAGCATATGCCGCTTTCATCGATGCAAAGATTGAGAACAAGAAAGAACTCCGTCCGATTATCATCGATAACACAGACCGGGAAATATTCCTTTGCGAGATGCTTGGAAAATGCCTGAGGGAATGCCAGACATTCCTGTTCTCTGTAGCATTCATCAACAGAGGCGGTCTCGAGATGATCCTGCAAGCATTGGCAGAAGCCAGGGATAAAGGAGTCAAAGGAAAAATAATCACGACTGACTATCTGACTTTCAGTGAGCCAGAAGCACTGGAAAAGCTCCTATCGCTCAACTCTTTTATCGAAACACGAATAATAACCAATGAAGGTTTCCATACAAAAGGATACTCATTCATCTCTAGAGAGAAGTCTACGATCATAATCGGCAGTTCAAATCTAACGCAGACTGCACTCAAGACAAATCATGAGTGGAACGTAAGCATAACATCCCTTGAATCAGGACAATATTCAGAGGACTTCAATACTGCTTTCAATTTACTCTGGGACAAAGCAACCCCGCTTTCCACTTCATGGCTTACAGAGTATAGAAAACGGTATAAAGCCTACCATAATGCACTGAAAAGAGCATCTTTCTCTCTTGAAGAGCATATTGAAACATTCATAACAAAGCCAAATGCCATGCAGATAAAAGCTACAGAAGCTCTTCAGAACATCAGGGCACAAGGCAAGAAAAAAGCTCTTATCATTGCAGCAACAGGAACAGGTAAAACATTTCTCAGCTGTTTTGATGTAAAAGCATATAATCCAAAACGAATGCTTTTCCTTGTCCACAGAGAACAGATACTCAGAAGTGCGGCTGAAAGTTTTGAGAAGATACTTGGTACATCTATACGCAATGAAATTGGATATCTCACTGGCAATCAAAAGGATGCGGGCAAGAAATATCTCTTTTCAACTATTGCTATGATGTCAAAAGAGAGTGTATTCAAATCCTTCCCTCCAGATTTCTTCGACTACATCATCATAGATGAAGTACACAGAGCTGGAGCACCGTCCTATCAGAGGATCATGGGTTACTTCACACCTGATTTCCTTTTAGGCATGTCAGCAACTCCTGACAGAACGGATCATTTCAACATCTATAAGCTTTTTGATTACAATATCGCTTGTGATATAAGGCTAAAAGAAGCAATGGCAAATGATCTGCTCTGTCCATTCCATTACTTTGGAATAACAGACATATTTGTCGATGGTGAACCGCTTGCCGACAATACTGAATTCTCGCATCTCGTCTCGATTGAAAGAGTGAAGAACATCATCGAGAAAGCAAAATTCTACGGTCATTCAGGTGATAGAGTAAAAGGTCTTATATTCTGCAGCCGTAACAAAGAAGCGGAAGAACTTTCTGCACTAATGAATGAGCAAGGACTACGGACGCGAGCTGTCTCGGGAGAGACTCCCATGGATAAGAGGATGGAATATGCAGACAGATTACAAACTGACGAGAACAATGATAAAGTTCTCGATTATCTGATTTCTGTTGATATCTTCAATGAAGGCGTCGATATGCCCCTCGTGAATCAGATCATTATGCTCCGCCCTACCGAATCCGCCATCATCTTCACGCAACAGCTTGGCAGAGGCTTGAGAAAAGCACATGGCAAAGAGTTTGTCGTGGTCCTCGATTTCATCGCGAATTATGACAAAAACTACCTCATTCCTATTGCGCTTTCAGGGGACACATCATACAACAAAGACAATCTCAGGCGAGATGCCACAGAAGGAACTCGCACTATTCCAGGCTGCTCGACAATAGACTTTGATCCAATTGCAAGAGATATGATCTACAGGAAAATTGATGAAGCAAATTTCTCAAATAAAGCTTTCCTGAAGGACCAATACATTGAATTGAAAAATAAGCTTGGAAGGATTCCAACGCTTAGAGATTTCCGAGAAGACAACACAATCGATACTCAACGATACGTAAATGAATTTGGTTCGTATTACAATTTCTTACAATATGCTGAGCCCAATGTAATACCAAAGTTATCAGATCAAGAATCCAGAGAACTTGTTTATATCTCACATAGTTTCTCAGATGGAAAACGAGACAATGAGCTAAGAATATTGCAAGAAATTCTTGAAACCAAAGATTTCAATGCTGCGGACAGTTTTCCTGCATATACTGCAAACAAACAGGGGCATCTGTTAAATGATTCTGTCATCGCTAACCTATCTACAGCATTTGCAAAGACACAGGAACAGAAAACCAAATATAAAGACTGCGCTATCATTGACAGAACTTACGGAAAACTGACCCACTCGTTCAGACAAATGCTCGATAACCCTGTATTCTGTACACAGCTGAAAGATATAATTGAAGACGGCTTGTGCAGAAACAATGAACGCTATAGCAACAGATACAAAGATACTGCTTTTGTACTCTTTCAGAAGTATACATATGAAGATGTATGCCGTCTGCTTTGCTGGAAACAGAATATACCTGCATTGAATATCGGTGGATATAAATATGATGAAGAAACTAAAACGCTCCCCGTATTCATAAACTATGAAAAAGAGCCAGATGCAATAAAATATGAGGATAAATTCCTCTCACATTCTGAAATCATAGCTTTTTCAAAGAAACCAAGGGATACAGAATCTGAAGATGCGAGACATATCTACAAACTTACAGACTCTGATAAAGATAACAGGATCTATCTCTTTGTACGCAAAAACAAAGATGACAAAGGCAGTCAGGAATTTTACTTTCTTGGTGAAATACAAGCTATTGGTGCACCTGTTCCTGTCATCGTCGAAGGCAAGAAGGCTTTTGAGATCTGTTACAAGCTTGAAACTCCTGTCAGAAATGATATTTATGACTACATCACATCTTCTCTCTGATTAAGATCTTGAGCCCTAGATCAAGTTGTGATCTAATCTCTAAAAAAGAGGTCACAATGGCAAATAAAAGCGTAGAAACAAAAGAATTTTTTGATAATCTCATAAAAAGAGAGCAAGAAGACAATGCAGAACTTTTAAAAGGCTTGAAGGATTTCAGTATTTTCACATTTATATGTAATAAATATTTCTATTATCCCAATGCGGATGATGAAGCATTATATGCCATTGTTGACGGACCGAACGATGGAAGCATTGATTCAATCTGTCTCGCAGGAGACACTGACAGCAATCCTATTGAACTTGTACAGACTAAATTCACCAAGGATTTCGATGCAACAGTAGCACAAGGCGAAATTGCAGATATGGCAAAAACTGCCCAAGCACTGAAACGTCATAAATACAGTCTTTACTCGGAGAAAGTAACTCAACGCTTTACCAATTGCCTCGATGACACAGAGACTGATGACATTGAATTTGTCTATTTCACAGCAGCAGTCCCTTCAGAAAAGAAAAAGAAACAAGCCAGAGAGCTTATAATAGGAAACAAAGATAACATACAGATATTCTTTGGTGACGAGATAATGTCTCACATTGAATGCGAACTGCAGAAAACAGGGCGTGTTGATTACGGTGAGCTCAGACTGGATAAACCTAAGAATTACCTTGATTACAATGGCAATGCAATCATTGTTAACATCTCCGCTGAATCTCTCAAGACACTATATGCAAAATATAATCGTTCTTTGCTAGGTTTGAACCTTAGGTATTACATTAGAAACAAAAGCGTCGATCAAGGATTGAAAGAAACTATAACAAAACATCCTGAAAAGTTCTGGTATCTGAACAATGGATTGGTAATCGCCTGCGAGAAATATACAATGGATGGGACAATTCTAAAGCTTGAACAGTTCTCAATAGTCAATGGCGGACAGACGACTAACAGGATCTTCAATACTGACTTTGAAGAAGACTTTTACCTTCCATGCAAAGTTGTGCAAGTATCAACGGCAGATGGAACTCAGAATAAAGTAACAACTCAAGAGATAGCTGTAGCTTCCAACTCCCAGAAACCTATCAAAGCGAAAGACATTGTAGCGAATAGACAAGAACAGAGGACACTGGAAGGCGCGTTTAAGCAGCTTATACCACCCATTCAATACATCACAAAGAATGGCGATAAAATCGATCCTCGTTTCAAAGACAAGAACTCACACTTAACACTCGACCAGCTTGGAAAGATAGCATTAGCTTCTGTCTTGCAAATGCCTTGGACTCGTACAGGTTTCAAAGATCTCTATGACACAGAGAAGCCTTATTACAATCTTATTTACAATACAAAACGCAACCTGCAGGTTTATGCAGATTTACTGAAGATCGACAACTATTACAAATCATTTATCAATAGGAATACAACGACCACCTACCCTGATATAACCCGTAATGCCAGAACGCTTGCATTAGCCTCAATCACTTTCGCATCGCTCTTAATACAATCTGGAATAAAAACGAACCTGGACAGTCCAGATGAAAAAGCCATTACAAAAGGACTTGTGGAAGAAATACTCAAACTGGATAAGATTATCGTCAATAAGCTTGATGATGAAGAAGATACTTTCATCACGCTCTTCATACTCCTTTCTGATGATGTCTTTGCACCATCCTATGAAGCCGCCAAAGATATAGATCCAAATCTTGTTGCAAGCAACTACTTGAAGCGATCGGATGTCTACTTCAAAAGCCTAAAGAAATTGAAATCAAAATTATTAAATCATTCCGAACTAAAAACAATTTCAGAGAAGCTGTTTCGATATAATTAAGTAATAATATGCATTTATCATCACAGCTGAGAATTAGCTTGCAGGATATAAGAGTTCCCTTAGCAGTTTTCTATCAAGAAGAAGCTGCCAGGGTTCTTTATCATCTGACAGATCAATATATACATCACATTCTGGATGCAATAATGGTAAAGGCTTTCGGGAGAATATAGTTCCGGCATGATTGATTAGAACATAGTTTTCTACGTTACCAATATACCAGCCACCATCACCGCTAGTATCTCTGACTTCATACACATACACATCAGATGGGACACTTCTGCGATCAACTCGTACATCAATATATCCGGTCTCGATGCCACCAATCACATAAACATCTACAAGCCTATCCAATAAAGAATAAAAAGACACACACATATTACTGAGAGTCAGGATAATATCTTACAGAACTTTCGGGGATCCCTTAAAAGCAAAATTCCAAAGGACAAAGGTATGGTTATCTAAAGGGGATAATCAGAATAAAATTCCATCAGAAGCCACTGATTAAGCAGCATCTGATGGATAGACTATGTTATTGCAAGGCAACACCGTTGATTACAATGTTTGTACCAACGTGATTATCAATCTCTTTTATTGATGAAGCATATGGCTCTGGAATTTCCAAAGTTACTTTATGGTCCGCAGTGCTTGCGACAAATACAGTACGCTGAGGAACGCCATTAACTTTCCTAGTATCGTCAGCAACGATAATCTCAGTATTCTCTATCGTGCAGGTTGTTGATTCGGGGTATTTACCGTTAGGGCTGTAATTGTTACCAATGACTATTGTTGCATATGGGCCCATATTTCCGGATCCACTCCATGAATTCGGCTTAGAGAAACGAGCAAAAACGTCTGGATTTCCATTTGCATTGCCACCGATGAGAATACTGTTGCGTATTACTGCGTCCTTGCAACCTCTGAGATAGATAGCTTGAGCACCTCCTACGATAGTTGAATTCTCGACAACAAGCTCTCCATTGACGTTATAGAAGATTGCAGCTCCATCAGGATCATGGCCATTTTGCACTGTGCTCTCATCAACAGGGATTCCAAGCTCAGAGACTGTGTTACCAACTTCTATCTTGGAATTGATGATGCTTATATTGATGTCCTGTGCAGGAATTGAAGCGTTTGTACCAACTCCGTAGTAGCCGTATGAGAAGATATTGGAATTCTCAATCTTTATAGTTGCATTATTTTCTTGTGCCAAGATTCCGCCCCAGCTTGTATTCAGCGTGACACCATACATTTCAAGAGTCGAATTCTCGCCAACTGTTAAATCGCAGTATGTCTCATTGGGATTATGAGGTTTCATGTTGTTAATCACGAGAAGTCCATCCCTGAAGATATTGGTACTATCAGCAGGAACTGTGATATTGTTATTCGAACTCACTACAAGAGTGTGACCATTGAGATCGATTTCCGCAACTCCATCCACCGTAGGAAAACTGAAAGCGGTGTCAGGGGCAACTTGTACACTGAACTCTATATCGCTTGTGAGTCTGACTTGTCCATATGTGCTTAATGTATCAAGCATATCCTCAATGTTTGATGCATCATATCTACTTGTCACGACAGGGGGGGGTAAAACATTTGATGAATCGTTGCAAGAGATTAATGCTACAAACAGCACAATTGAAAGCAATGAAATAATATATTTCTTCATTTCAACATCTCCTGACAGAATCTTATTGATGGTTGCTGACAAGTGTCAAGAAATCTTTCGAATCGGGCTTTATCAAATAAGCCATATAAAGCGGAATTGAGATAATTCCATTCTCTTCTCCCACATTTCTTGCAGATATGCGTATAGCTTTCTTAACGCCATTCCCTTTCGCTAAAATTGCTGATAAAGACTTTGATCTCACATCATAGCCTGTCTTTACTTCAATTGGAGTGACTTCATTGTCGAACCTGATAACAAAATCAATCTCAAGCGTTTGCGATGGCTTATAGAAATAGATAGGAAAACCATTAGCTGCAAGCTGCTGGGCTATAGCATTTTCGTAAATAGCACCTTTGTGCAAACCGAATTCTCCGCAGATGAGGTCTTTTGCAGTCCCTTCTTCATACATGGAAACAAGAAGTCCTGTATCACATAAATACAACTTGAAATCATCATCTTCTTTATATGCGCTCAGAGGAAATTCAAGTCTGGAAATATTGTAGCAGAACAAAGCGAGATTTGCGTCTGAAAGCCAAAGAATGCTTGTTCCATATTTTCTTCTCGTCGATCCCTTCTCTACAGCTGAATACTGGAATTTATGATTAGCTTTCGCTAGCTGCTTAGGTATGGAAAGAAAGCAAGCCCTTATCTTCTGCTTTTCGCTACCTTTAGCATACCGGACAATATCAAGCTCATAATCTTTGAGAATGGCACGTTGCATATTAATCACTTCTTGGAAATTTTTTGTCACGATATAGTGTTCAACAACATTGGGCATGCCTCCAACAACAATATATGTCCTGAAAAGCTCTAAGAGTTTTGTATGGACAAAGGAGTCAACTGGAGTACGGTTGTCAAATGAATCGGCAATGCTCTTTATTATGGATTCCGAGAGGCCACTTGCCAACATGAATTCCTCGAAATCCAATGGATACATTGTCAAATATTCTACATATCCCACTGGGTACGAACTTACATCTTTGTATTTGACACCTAACAGAGAGCCAGAGGAGATGACATCCACTCGTTTGCATTCCGCCAGGAATTTCAAAGCTGTACGCGCTTCGGGACATTCCTGAATCTCATCAAGGAAAATCAAAGTATTTCCGTCAACAATATGGAAATCCGGGATAATCAATGAAAGACGTGACAATATTGAATCAGCAGAAAGATCGGAAGAGAAAGCTTCCATTGCGGCAGGCTATCTGATGAAGTTGATTTCATAGAAAGCTTCATAAAGCTTGCCAAGCTCCCTTATTGATGTTGTCTTTCCAACCTGTCTGGCTCCAAGTACAACAAGCGGGAGTTTTTCACTCTTTTCTTTCCATGCTCTCAGATGATTATCTATTTTTCGTTTCAGCATAAGAATATGCTAAATCTCAATTTTTTTTCTGTAAAGTAGATGCATATTTTCATGTGATAATTTTATGCATTGATGCATATTTTTATAGGATAATTTTATGCATAAATGCATATTTTTAAGGCTTCAGCTTCTTCAGCTCTTCCACGACCTCTAAGTCAGCTGGCAGCCAATCGAGAGAATCAAGCTCAGAGAAAGAGAGCCACTTGGCATCGCTATGTTCAGAGAGAGTGAGATGTCCTTCTTTTACAGATGCGAGATAGCAATCCATCGTCAGGAAGAACTCAGGATACTGATACTCGACAGTACATACGAATCTTTCGATTTCAATCGTAGCACCCAGTTCCTCTTTTATTTCCCTCACTGCTGCCTCTTCGCCGCTCTCGCCTTCCTCTCTCTTTCCACCGGGGAATTCCCAGTAGCCTTTGTATGTCCCTTTGCCACGCTTTGTAGCATAAATCATGTTTTCATGGTGTATGATTGCTGCACTTACTCTTATGCTTTTCATGGTTTCCGATCTTAGCAGCTTTTGGCAATGGAACAAAGAGGAGGCTATCGCTATACTCTCCGGTGATATGCGGAGAAGCAGGAATTACGATTTAGGAAAAGACGGTCTCTGGTACCTGGTGCTCAGTCTGGCCATCCCTACTGCGTTGGGACAGGCTGTAAATGTCCTCTATGCGATTGTCGATAGAATGTATATCGGACATATTGCAGGCTATGGTGACATAGCGCTGGCTGGTGTTGGAGTTGCAGCTCCCCCTAGCTACGTTCCTATCATCATTCGCCACACTCATAGGAATGGGTGGAGCGCCGATTATGGCCATGAGGGAAGGCCATGGAGACCATGTGATTGCAGAACGCATACTTACCACAGGCTTTTATCTCTTGCTGATTGCTTCTGCCATTCTGACTCCGCTTTTCTTCATCTTCAGAGATCCTTTATTGCTGACATTCGGAGCATCGTCAATAACGCTTCCATACGCTTCCGAGTATCTTGGCTGGTACGTGCTGGGAACGCCTTTCGCGCTTTTATCAACGGGATTGAACAGCTTTGTGATCAATCAAGGAATGTCAAAGAAAGGCATGATCTCAGTCGTTGCAGGCGCTGTGCTGAATATTGTTCTCGACCCTGTCTTCATTTTCCTTTTTGATATGGGTGTAAAAGGCGCTGCTATTGCAACTGTCATCTCTCAGGCAGGTTCCATGCTGATCACAATCTTCGCGCTCAGAAGCAAGAACACTGCTATCAAGCTGAGATTCCAGGGCTTCATGCCGAATCAGATCGGAAGAATCATAAAGTTCGGCCTTTCCTCATTCATCATCATCTCAACTGACAGCCTTCTTCTGATTGTGCTCAATGCTATGCTGCAGAAGTTCGGGGGACCTGGTTGGGGTGATACGCTCATCACATGTTCAACGATTGTCCAGAGCTATCACATACTTGTCACATATCCTATGGGAGGAATGACGGCAGGATGCCAAGGCCTTGTCAGTTACAACTATGGGGCTGGACTTACTGACAGGGTTAGGAAAAGCATAAACAACTTACAGATTCTGATCACAGCCTACACTGTCGTGATGTTCATCTTCACGATCTTCGGCTCAGAGCTTTTCGCCTCCCTCTTCACTTCAGATGGTCAGATACTCTCGCTTTCAGCACACTTCATGTTCATTTTCGAGTGCATGATCATTCCGCTCTCATTCCAATACATCAATGTCGATATGATGACAGCACTTGGGCAGATTCATATCTCATTGCCTCTGTCCCTGACGAGAAAGATTACATTCTTCATTGCGTCCATTGCACTTCCCATGCTCTTTGGAGCAGAAGCAGCTTTCTTCTCTGAGCCTGTCTCAGATATCATCTCATGTGTTGCTGGAACAATCATCATGCGTCTGCAGCTTGGACCGATTCTGCAAAAGCGAATAAAGGAAGGCTTCCATATCTAGAGCCAGTGGCTGCTCTCTGGGATATTTTCTTTGATGTAGATATCGACAGGTGCTGATAAATTTCCTTCTTCCGTTGAAGATGGAAGCGTAAAGTAGTTGTACATCGCAATCACAGCATCGTGTCCTTGTGCTCTTGGCCGCTGGCCGATGATGGCGAAAATCTCACCAGAAAGCAGGCATTTCCTATTCTCATCAGATAAGTCAAACCCGATAATCCTGGCCTTCTCAAGCAAAGGCTCTTCAAGCGTTGAACAGACTATAGCAGCCTGATCATTGACGACAAAAAGCCCAAAGAGAGCTGCCTCCTTTGCAGCTTCTTTGATTGCTTCTGCGATATCCAAGGGATCATCTGCATAGACATTGATGATGTCTGCATCGCATCGCTTTTGCCGGAACTCATCAGCAAAAGCAGATGCCCGCATCTCACCATTGAATGCACCTTCATCTCCTTGCAGAGTAATCACTCGTCTTATCCCAGGATCGGAGAGAAGCATCAAGCGCGCCGCTGTCTTGCCTGCCCTGACAGGATCCTGAGCAAAATTCCATCCAGGATTCAGCCCCGGAAGAGAAGAGTCGATGAATGCAAATGGCACATCTGCATGAGATGCAATGACACTTTGCATTGAGTTGTCTGCTATCGGGGCAATGACCCAAGCATCGATATGAGAGGAGAAAAGAGAAGAGACAGCACTTGCGAAGCTTCCTTCTTCATGCCTGTCGAAGAATGAATAGACAACATCAGCCTCCATCGGCGCTATCTCTTTCCTAGCTTCTTCGATACCATCAGCAATCTGCGCCCAGTAACCATATTCTGTTGAGATATCAGGGATGACAATGCCGAATCGCAGTCTCTGCCCCTGCTTAAGACGCCGCGCAAGCTGGTTAGGCACATAGCCATTCTCATGGGCTATCTGCATAACGCGCTCAATGTTCTCTTTCGATACGCGCCCACGATTGTGCAAGACTCTGTCGACAGTACCTAGAGAGACACCCGCGCGCTGTGCAATCTCTTTAAGAGTTATCATTTACTCTGACCGTAATAAGCATTCTTGCCATGTTTGCGGAAGTAATGCTTATCCATCAGATAACCTGGAGCTTCAGTCACTTCAGGATTGACCAGACGTGTAAACAAAGCCATCTTGGCACACTCTTCCATCACAACTGCATTATGGACTGCTTCATGGGGATCACGCCCCCATGCAAACGGTCCATGGTTGCGACAAAGCACGCCAGGAACAGCCATAGGATCTTTTCCGCGGAAAGCTTCCTCAATGACAACACCTGTATTGCGTTCATACTCCCCGTTCACTTCCTCTGCTGTAAGAGAACGTGCACAAGGAATCTCTCCATAGAAGTAATCAGCATGGGTTGTACCATAACAAGGAATAGCAAGCCCTGACTGCGCCCATGATGTGGCCCATGTTGAATGAGTATGCACAATGCCTCTCAGTTCGGGGAACTTAGAATAGAGATAGACATGTGTAGGCGTATCACTGGAGGGACGGAGTTTGCCCTCCACAACCTTGCCATCCAAATCCACGACAACCATATCATCAGCTGTCATATTCTCATAATCCACACCGCTTGGCTTGATCACTACTAAGCCTGAGTCAGGATCATACGCGCTCACATTTCCCCAAGTGAAAACAACAAGCCCATATTTCGGCAAGAGAAGATTAGCTTTCAGCACATCCTGTTTCAGTTTCTCAAGCATCAGAACACCTCCAAAGCTTTTCTCTCAACAGCAAGACCATTCTTATATCTTGCAAGATACTTCTCATACCCTTCTGTATCTGCTTTTTCAGGGATAGCAGTCTCCATCCTTGCATCTTTGAATACTGCAGCAAGATACTCAGGAAGCGTCGCCTCTGAACCGATGTAGGCAGCGAGAAGCGCAGCACCCCAGGCACCACCTTCTCCAGCTGTTTCCATCACTGCAGACTTTACACCTGTCACTGTGGAGAGGATCTTCAGCCCGACATCGCTTGTCTTGAAGAATCCGCCATGTCCGATCAACAGCTCTGCTTTCACGCCTTCCTTCTCTGATAGGATATCGAGACCGATACGCATCGAGGAGAGAGAAGAATAGAGGAGAGAGCGCATGAAATTGCTGATTGTAAGAGGCCTATCACCATCCCTCAAGACCATAGGAATCCCCTTCTCCAAGCCTACAATATGCTCTCCAGAGATAAAGTTATAGCTTGTTACACCGCCCGCATCCTTTTCCGCATCGAATATAGAACGCAGAAGCGTATCATAGAGCTTTCCTTTGCTCACATCGGCACCCATCAGCTTCAGCACTCCAGCGAAGAGTCCAATCCAGCTGTCATAATCACCTGTGCAGTTATTGCTATGAGCCATAGCACCAGGGTAGCCATCTGGGGTAGAGACGATATCAATGGCGCTATACGCTTTGGAAAGAGGCTTCTCAAGAATGATTGTCGCAAAAGCGCTTGTACCAGCGGAAACATTACCGGTAAGCGGTTTAACGGTATTCGTTGCAGCCATTCCAGTCTCGGCATCTCCTTCAGGTGCGCAGAACGGAACACCAGCTTCCAGTTCCCCACTCTCATCGAGGAGCTTCACACCATCTTCTGTCAGACGTCCACAGATTTCACCCGCCACGTGCACAGAAGGAAAGAGAGGAAGAATATCAAGGCCATACTTATCCTTGAAAATCACTGCAGCTTTCTTCGAGAAGTCTTTTGCCTCGAAATCAATGGGGAACATACCAGATGCATCGCCGATGCCAATAGCCTTCTCCCCTGTTAAGAGGAAATGAACATAAGAAGCAAGCGTGAAGATGTGACGGACATTTTTCAGATATTCTTTTCCTTCCTTGATATCCTTCAGCACATGGCTGATTGTCCAACGTTGAGGAATCGGATAATCAAAAAGCTCTGTAAGTTCCGCCGATTCAGATGCAGTTATTGTATTACGCCATGTCCTGAAAGGAGCGAGGAACGCATAGCCCTCATCGCACTCGATGCAACCATGCATCATCGCGGAGATACCTGCAGCTTTAAGCCGCTTGATACTGCAACCATACTTTTCCTGAACATCTTTCCTCAGATCGCTATAGACAGATTTCAGACCTGCGAGGATATCATCATGACGATAAATCCATACACCGTTCTCAAACCTGTTCTCCCAGTCATAAGCACCGGAAGCGATGGGCTTATAGTTCTCATCTATCAGCACTGCCTTGATTCTTGTAGAACCAAACTCAATACCAAGAACAGCGTTGCCGTTTTTGATGCAATCAGCCTCTTTCAATCTACTTACCTCCTTCAGAATGGACACTCATCGCTATAGAGCATAGTCTTTGGCTGGTTGAAGGAGATATCCTTCACACCAAGATATGAAAGCACTGCCCAGAGCGCTCTTCCCACATGCCCAAATGCGACCGCTCCATGATGTGGATAATGCTTCTGTATCAGCACATGGCGATAGAACCTTCCCATCTCATGAATTGCGAAGATTCCGATGCCACCGAAACTTCTTGTTGCGACAGGCAGTATCTCACCCTCCGCGACATATGCCTGCAGAGATGTATCAGCATTGCCCTGCAGACGGAAGAACGTAATCTCTCCAGGTGCTATATCACCTTCAAGCGTTCCTCTTGTGAAGTCTGGAGTCCCTCCGTTCTCCAGCGTCCTGTTCTGTATCAGCTGATACTTTATCCCACCTCCAGCCAGACGACAGAACGGTGTGTTGCCGCAGTGGAAGCCCATGAATGTGTCCGAAAGCTTATAGTCATATCTTCCATTTATCTCGCTCTCATACATATCTTTCGGAACTGTGTTGTTGATATCCAGAAGCGTTACAGGAGATGCTGTTATGCATGTCCCTATGTACTCCGACAGAGCGCCATAGATATCAACCTCACAGGCGACAGGAATCCCACGGGATGCCAGACGACTATTCACATAGCACGGTTCAAAGCCGAATTCCTTAGGGAACGCAGGCCAGCATTTGTCTGCGAATACGACATATTCCCTCGATCCTCTGTGCTCCTCTGCCCAGTCCAGCAGCGTGAGCTCGAACTGAGCCATGCGTGGCAGCAGATCAGGATATGCGTTCCCATCTCCAAGCTCGGCAGTCATATCGCGCACGACTTCCGCTATCCTCTCATCATCCTTATGCGCCCTGTATGCCACAAGCAGGTCCAGCTCGCTGTTCTCCTCTATCTCCACGCCTATGTCATACAGTCCCTTTATCGGTGCATTGCACGCGAAGAAATCCTGTGGTCTTGGTCCGAATGTGATGATCTTAAGGTTTCTGAGCCCTATGATTGCTCTTGCGACCGGAACGAACTCTGCAATCATCCTAGCCACATCCACGGCATCCCCAACAGGATACTCTGGTATATATGCAGCTATCTTTCTCAGCGCGAGATTATATGAGCAATTGAGCATGCCGCAGTATGCATCCCCCCTTCCGTTGATAAGATTGTCCCCGCTTTCCTCTGCTGCTGCCACATACATCACAGGTCCGTCAAACATTTTAGCGATGATCGTCTCGGGCGTCTCCGGCCCGAAATTGCCAAGGAACACGACAAGCGCATTGCATCTGGCTTCCCTGACCTCTTCTACAGCTCTCACAGCATCACGCTCATTCTCTGCAATAGTCGGAGCTGAGAACACATCAAGGCCAGCCTTCCTGCACTCCTCCACAACGCTTTTGCATCTCCCCTGCGATACTGTCAGCGGGAAACAGTCCCTGCTTACTGCAATTATTCCAAGCTTAACATCCGGTATGTTTGACATCATGGCATCAATCCTCCTGCGTGTACGTACACACCTTTCAGTATGTATCAGAACTATCACAAGTCAAGAAAATTCACACCACAGCAATTCTCATGATGAATAAGAAAAGCTGAAATGAATAGAGCAAACTAGCTTACAGGCCCTCTAGAAGCTACATACCAAGCTTTGAAGCTATCTTCTCCACTTCTTTCTACGGAAGATCCATTACTCTATTGGCTACAAGACACCAAATGAGATTGAAAAGGAGTTCTTCATGAACAACTGCTAATCTTTTCTTGTCTACTATATTGACTGTGGTTCACAGGCCCGTATCTTCTCTTAGCTCTTGGATTTCGCTCAACGCTATTGTAGCGTCTCATCATGAAGTGCTCATGCTCCTCGCAGTAGCGTGAATAGGTGAGGTTGGGGCAACCCGGGTAAGAGCAGGGGTGCTTTGGTTTTCTCGGCATCCTTCCTCCAGTAACGAGGAAAACCCGGATTTCTCCGGGCTTCCGTTCTGCTTCCGCGAGTATAGTGTCTCACGGTTCTTTTACTGCAATCAACTGAAATTGACTGACAAATTACATTTCTTGAATAAAGCCTATTTCATTCAACCCTTGTTCTGTTCCATCTGTATTGCCTGACACATCAACAGGAGAAGCTTCAATCACGACTGCAACTGCGTAACCTATATCCATTACCGTGGACAGCTGCCCTTCATTATGATTATTTTTTATATTTGTTGTTCCTTGAATATTTTGTATAATTCCGACAATACCGCCAATTGCAGAACTTTTAAGTTCTGTTGCCATCGCATTACTTTCTCCTCTTACAATTCCATAGTTTTCACATCCGCTAATTTCTATTGCGGAATCTGCATAATAATTCAGAAGAGTACCAGCTATGCCGCCACCAAATGCTGCATATGCATATTGACCGTATTGGGAATGATTAAACTCACCACCATTATAAATGCTAAGGACATCACCATCATTTATACACTCGCTTATAATTATTGAAGCGTTTTCGTTATAAAGGTTCAGAACATAGCCGACGATACCTCCTGCATCAGAATTGTTATGACCATTTTCTTTTGCTGTTACATTGCCTGTGTTCGTACATTTAGAAATACTGTTTTCTCCTGACCCCATCTCCTGGTATCCTGCTATACCTCCCGCCATACAGCCTATTCCATCCTGGTCACCATTTACCTCTGGTGTATTCTCTGCATATACATCACCTTCGTTTCGGCAGTTATTTATTGAGGATGTGCCATATACCAATGCAACTATTCCACCACATTGGCTTTGCTCAAATCCATAACCCTCTATTTTTTCATTGTTGATGCTGGACCTTATTTCCGTGTTGTTGATATAGCCTGCAATACCGCCGGAATATGCCCACTTTCCTTTTGCTCTGATGTGTACATCAGCCTCGTAGTTTGTTATAACGGAATTATCAACGTAGCCAGCAACGGAACCAGCACGAACATCTTTATCAGTAGCACTGATATCAATCTCGCCGTTTATATGTAAATTACTGATTATCGCATCTTCAATGAAGCCAAAAAGTCCTGCACCATAAACAGAACTCTGAGTAACTTGAGTTGGGTTTGTTATCTTCAGATTTCGTATCTCGGTTTTTTCATCTGTTTTTCCTCTGAATGTTCCTTTGAAAGCGTTTCCTGCAATTCCGATAGGTGTCCATTCGTGATTTCCTAGATCAATATCATTTTCAAGAATTATCGTTTTGCCTGAGAAATCATTTCCACCATTAACAAGTTCCGCAAGTCCTCTTAGCTCTGCCGCGGTTGAAATAGAATATTCATTTGCATCTGGATTATCATCATAGAATGCCGTATCACTTGATGACCCATCCCATGTTGATATCCAGGAAGCATAGAGTGTGATGTCTGAAGTTATCTTCGTGTCTGATGTGAACGCTTCGCCTTCTGCTGTAAGCCAGCCATTGAATGCATATCCTACACCATCAGCAAGTTTTGGAGCTATACTGCTATCCAAAGTCTGTCCTGATTTCACTTCAATGCTTTCCGGCATTTCCGTAAGCTTATCTTCGCTTACTCCTGTAGGTAAGTTGGGTTCAAATGTAACTGTAAAGCTCTTTTCTGATGGATTCCAGATTTCAGGAGGCGGAATAATATAAGTATTTTTGCATGAAGAAAGAAACAACAACGTACCGATTAGAAGGAGTAAACCTATATAA
>JADIMT010000095.1 GCA_017694595.1 Candidatus Ornithospirochaeta stercoripullorum
CCGTATCCCTGCTCAAAGAGCTTCAGGCATTCCTGACGCTTCTCGTTCGGAATCCTCTGACGGAGGTACAAGGTTTTCTCTTCCATCTTCGTCCTCCTTATGTCTGCCTGCCAGAGAGGCAGGCAGGATCCTAGCGATTAGTTAGCTTTTGTGCTAAGTGTTGTTTTACACTCTGCATCAGGATAGTTAGAAAGGCTGAATGTAATTGGGAGCTCTGTACCTGCTGGATAGTTGTTTGGAACTGTGTATGCTTCAACTTCTGCTCCGTTTACTGTCATCACAAGATTCTCAAGAAGAACAGCAGGTGTTACACCTTCAACAGCACCAACTGCCTGATCAGCCCATGTTGCTGTAACAGCAGTTGCATCATCGATGGAAATCTCAGTTCCAGCTGTGATAGCCTCTGCTCCAGTAAGTGTTACTTTGAAAGATACAATCTTGTTTGGCTCAGCTGTTACATCGTGAGAAACCTTTGTAGCTTCATCAGTAGCACCAGTATTTGCTGTTACTGTGATTGTATAAGTCTTGCCTTCCTCAAATTTAGATGTATTAGCAGTTACTTCAGCATTCCATGCAGCTGTAGAAGTTGCTTTTGGATAATTTGTTGAAACATTCGAATCTGTGCTCTTCACAACATTGCCACTAGCCATTGTGTATGTAACTACGATGTAATCCTCAGCATCTGCGATTGTTGCACCTTCGATAGCGTAAGCTGTTGTTGCACCTTCTGCAAGAACTTCAAAATCAAAGCTCTCAAGGTAATCTTCCATAACAATCAGAGTTGCTGTATTCTCTCCATCTTCAATAGCAGCCGGAGTTGCAGCACCTACTTTGAATGTAAGAGTTGCTTCGCCTGTTTTTGTGAATTTTTCATCAGAAATAAAACCTGCTGATTCAATCGTGAACTCATCAGAAGCAAGCTCTCTCTCATAGACAACTTCATCATTATCAAGAGCATAAGCTGTTACAGTGTAGTCATCATTAAGGTTCTCTGTGCTGGAGTTCTTGTAATATGTCTTCTGGCCATCTTTAACTGCAACGTTGATTGCATCAAGTGTATAGCCTGTTGCAAGAACATCTGTAGAAACAGTTGCACCACCATATGTGAAACCTGTGTAAGTAATTGTAGCAGCCTTTTTTGCCTCGCCTTCGACTACTGCATTACTAGACAGTGCAAGATCCGCAGCAGGGACAGTGAAAGTCTCACCATTGAATCTTGTTGCTGTTACTGTGTAGTCAGAAAGAGCTACTTCATCACCTACGAAATACTCAGGTGTACCCTCAGCAGTGATTGAGATTACAGCCTGTTCATAGCCAGTAGATGCTGTATTATCGCATGCAGTGAATGCAAAGAGCATCAGAGCAGCGAGCACTCCAATAAGGATCGTTCTTTTCATAATCGTTCCTTTCCTCCAAGTATGTTTTCTGCAAATAGCCTACCCCCCCCCCGGTAGCGTTTTGTCAAGCCTTTGTTTGAAAAATTTTGAAGAAAAGTTATCGCTAATGAACTGAGTCTACCCTGCTCAGGTTTGATTTTGTAATCAATAAATATTATGGAGCCATGAGCAAAAAGTAGCATTTAAAGCTTTTTTAGCTCACTCACGCTAATTTGGGGAGATTAATTCCAAGAACTTTTTCCATTTGAGCTTGTACTTCATAAATAAGTATATTGTTCTATATATTTGTTTGTGGATGCCCCATGAAACAATATTGGCCCCCATGATGTTACAGCTATTGGATCTGTATCCTTTCTCACATTGCCATGAGCGTGAGGATGGGATTCATTTTCCTCAAGGCCAGTATCAGCAAGCTATTCACACTAACCCAGCGGTTTATGGCTTCTCATCATCCTGCAGTTCTTGCAACTGTTCTTGCCACTATTGTGATGCATCCCACATGTCTTCCATATCCATTCCATGCATTTTGTCAACATAGTTTGAACTTTTGGAGGTGCATGAAGCCCCTCAATACACCAAAGAGAGATCATATATTTTCAAAACCCAGAAACATACGAATACGGAGGATCAAAAAAAAGGAAAATAGATTGCTTTCATCTACTTCCTGGAAACAGGGTCCGCAATTGGATTCATAAGAGACGCATGTATCCGACATGCTTCATAAAAAAATAATAATATTTTATCATTTTCTTGTGTTTTATCTGTAAAGTGATAAAATATTATTACATGATTAATCTTGATGAATTCGGCATGATGCCGATAGAAATTCAGAAAGAAATTGCAAGGAAGGAAAAGGAACGGAGGAAGCAAAAGGGTATCACACAAGAGGAGATGGCACAGCGTGCAGGTCTTTCTCTTTCCTCCTTGAGGCGCTTTGAGCAGACGGGCGAGATTTCATTCGCATCCCTGGTGAGAATTGGAGCTGTCCTCGATGACGAGAAGGCATTTCTGAATCTCTTTGAACCACAAGAGTACAAGTCGATGAAGGAGTTGTTAGATGCGAAACGTAGAAAAGGCTGATGTGATGGCATCCGGCAGGTTCGTCGGGACTATTGCTCTGACTGACCGCGGACTCACTGCGTTTGAATACTCACCTCAGTGGATTGAATCTGGCTTCTCAATCAGCCCATTTTCCCTCCCTTTGAAGCCTGGACTCTTCACAGCAACTAACAGCGCCTTTGAGTATATAGCTGGAGTTTTCGATGACTGCCTGCCAGATGGGTGGGGACGGCTTCTCACAGATAGATACTTGGCAAGTCTCGGAATTGATCCTACACAGACAAGCATCATCACACGATTGTGCATGCTAGGTGATAACTCTTCGGGCCTTCTAGAGTTCATTCCTCGATTTGAGGAAAGCAAAGGAACAGACAAGCTGGATCTTGATGCTTCTTTCAGCACATCCAGGCTCATCCTGGCAGAAAAGGATATCTCCAAGTACGCCATGGACGACCTATTCCACAATGGTGGTTCATCAGGAGGTGCAAGGCCGAAAATCAATGCGCGTATTGACGGAGAACTCTGGATTGTAAAGTTTCCGACATCCATGGACGGTGAAGATGCAGGTGTGAAGGAATACGATTGCAACCTGCGGGCTGTCGATGCCGGACTTGATACTGCCAGTTTCCGACTGATGGAATCAAAGCTGACAAAAGGATTCTTCGCCAGCAAACGCTTCGACAGGAAAAATGGGAAACGGATCCACATGATCAGCCTGTCAGGCCTACTGGAATCATCTCATAGATCCCCCTCCCTGGATTACAGACATCTGTTCAAAGCGACACACTTCCTTACAAAAGATGAAAACCAGATGTATGAGGCGTTCAGGAGAGCGGTTTTCAACGTGAAGATCGGCAATCAGGATGACCATGGAAAGAATTTCTCATTCCTGTACGATGAAGTATCCAGAAAATGGCATCTTTCCCCCGCCTATGACCTCACTATCAGCACAACCTATTATGGAGAACACTCGACTTCAGTATGTGGAAAGGGGAAAAACATTACTGATGATGATTTGAGAAGGCTGGCAGACGAAGCCGGCCTGGACAGTAGAAAGAGAGAGGAGATTCTGAATGACGTCAGCACAGCATGTCGGACAATCAGCTGACATGCTATCACTCTGACCATAGAAGCAAATCAGTTTTCCATGTCTTATCTAGATTAAAGGGGACAATGATTTTATTCAAATATGATTATACAATAAATATTGCTTATATATCGTACAAATATGATTAAGTTTCAATATAAGAATCTCTCTATTTTATCACCAATATTAGATAACATTGCATCTTCTGGAATATAACAATCGGGCAATGATGATATCATAATCCTGCCATAACCTTTTCTTGTGATACGACCATCAAGAATCAGTACAACTCCCCTGTCGCTTTCTGTCCTGATAAGCCTTCCCAGTCCTTGCTTCAATCTGAGTGTTGCATCAGGGATAGTCATCTCCATGAACGATGAAGAACCATCCTTCTCCAGTTTCGCGCTGCGTGCTCTGACAATAGGAGTTGATGGTACTGTGAAAGGAAGCTTCACGATAACGACAAGCCGAAGCGTGTCACCTGGGGCATCCACACCTTCCCAGAAAGAAGAAACTGCAAAAAGCGAGCTATCCTTGTTTTTCCTGAACGAATCAAACAGCACTGAGCGTGGTGTACGTTCATCCTGGACGAGCAATGATGGAAGCACATCTCTCAGTCTCAGATATGCTTCCTTCATCATCTTCTTCGACGTGAAGAGCACAAGCGCACCGCCGCCTGAAGATTCTATAGCCGCTTTGACAGCTGCTGTCACATACTCAGTATATGCTTCCGTATTCTCATTGGAGAATGCTGAGGCATCTCGAGGAAGGAGAAGCATCAGGTTCTTCCTGTATTCAAATGGAGACTGGAAGATACCTTTCTCAATCCTGTCACGCTCCTCCCATAGTCCTGATTGCTTCTCAAAGTACTCAAAACTTCCATTTACGCTCAGAGTTGCGGAAGAGAAGATCATAGAATCCAGATGGGAGACAAGCACGCGGGAAAGGACAGCACCAGTATTCATTGGTGCAAGGTGGATCTCGACATCACCATCCGCTCCGACTTGAGAGTATGGTATCTCATCATTCCAGGAAGAGAAACGAATCCAATCACGGAGCGTGTCGGCAAAGAGTGCAAGCGATCTGCCATAACGTTTGATGAGATCGACAAAGATCTCGTTCGCCTCTGATGGCTCATCGCTGTACGCATTCTGGATTGAGATTCCAATGTTATCCATCTCACTCGCAGGACCTTCTCCTGCAGCGACAAGCTCCCTGTACTCCCTGTAGAATTCTGGAGTAAAGAGCACTTCCCTGTCTCTTGTGTCCAGCTTAGCTTTCAAAAGAGAATTGAACTCGTTGAGCATCGTGCGCAGATGTGCAATCCTGTTCTTCAGATTCTTCCCAAAGCCTCTTTCCTTCTCTTCAGTGGACAGGAAATCAATGATGGACGATGAACCAAATCGGGACTCCTTCCGTGTAAGGTAATCCAGCACCTTGCCTACTCTGAATGATGAGTAAGTACGCGAAAGCACATCAGTTGCTTCAGCTTCGATATGATGCGCTTCATCCATCACGACAACTGAGTATCCAGGGAGGACTGCATCTTCTTCATAGCTCAGCTCGGACTCTGCCCTGTTCTTTGCATCAAGCAGCAAAAGATGGTGATTAGTGACGATTACTTTAGCGCGCTGAGCCTGGCGTCTTGCATTGTAATACCAGCACTGGCCTGCATATGGGCAGCGGTAGCCTAAGCAATCTTTATCATCGGAAGCAAAAGAATAGAAAAAGGTAGCTGGAACACCTTTCGGCATATCCTGAAGCACCCCGCTCTCAGTTTCAGTCGTCCATTTCTCAAAAAGCAACTCTTTCTCGTCGCGCAATTCTTTCAGAAGGCTTTTCTCATTTCTCGCCTCGTTGAAACGACGGATGCAAAGATAGTTGCCACGTCCATAGAGAATAGCAGTCTCAGTATCCAAGCCCAAGGCAGCTTTGACAGCTGGGATGTCTTTATCATAAAGCTGCTTCTGCAACGTTATCGTGCTTGTCGTGATGATGAACCTGCGCGATTCATTGCTGGCAGATGAAAGAAAGACAGGGACCAGATATGCATAACTCTTGCCTGTTCCAGTACCTGCCTCGATGATAGCATGCCTGTTTTCCAA
This sequence comes from Candidatus Ornithospirochaeta stercoripullorum, assembly GCA_017694595.1. Classification (GTDB taxonomy): domain Bacteria; phylum Spirochaetota; class Spirochaetia; order Sphaerochaetales; family Sphaerochaetaceae; genus Ornithospirochaeta; species Ornithospirochaeta stercoripullorum. Next base: position 5,649 of record JADIMT010000095.1, read on the forward strand.
TAGCGCTCTCTCTACAAGCATAGCCATCTCGTACTGTCCTTCACGGAAGGAATAATCAGGGATGGCTTTATCTAAAGCGCCACCGGGAGAAAAGGCATCTTCTACAGAGATCATTTCTCCTCTTCTCCGATTTTCAGATCCTGCATACGTCTTGTGATAGTCTTCCTGCCGATACCAAGAAGCTCTGCAGCTTTAGTCTTATTGCCCTTCGCAAAGGAGATAGTCTCAAGAATAAGACGCTTCTCAGCTTCATCAAGCGTGATGGGAAGCTCAAAGGAGATTCTGCTGCCATTTCCAGATTCCCTGACTTGCTGAGGAAGATCGTCTTTATCGATATACTTGCCTTTGCAAAGCACTACTGCTGATTCTATCGCATTCTTAAGCTCCCTGATATTCCCAGGCCAGGAGTATGACATGAGAGCTTTTGCAGCAGCTGGCGTGAAGCCTTCAATCTTTCTTTTGTCTTCTTTGTTGAATGTCTCAAGGAACGAAGCTGCGAGAAGATTTATATCTTCCTTTCTCTCCCTCAGCGAAGGAACCTCAATTCTGACAACATTGAGCCTGTAGTAGAGATCTTCCCTGAAGTTGCCTTTCTTCACTTCCTCCTCAAGATTCCTGTTTGTCGCGCAGATGACTCTGACATCGACAGCTATGGGCTTTTCTCCTCCGACTCTCTCGAATTCACGCTCCTGCAAGACTCTCAGAAGCTTTACCTGTGTGGAGAGATCAATCTCACCAATCTCATCGAGGAAGATAGTACCGCCGTCAGCAAGCTCAAAGCGACCTTTCTTCAGGCCTGTCGCGCCTGTGAATGCTCCCTTCTCGTGCCCGAAGAGCTCATCTTCCAGAAGAGATGCGCTGAGAGCAGCAGCATGCACTTTCACAAAAGGTTTATCGGAGCGGGACGAGAGTGCTACAAGGGCATCTGCTACAAGTTCTTTACCTGTGCCAGATTCACCTGTGACAAGGACAGTCGCTCTTGTATCTGCAACTTGTTCAATCAGCTGCATCATTGCGCTGACTTTCTGGGATCTTCCAATGATTCTGGTGTAGCCCTTCTCACGTCTAAGTCTGGCGAGCTCTTCAGAGAGCTTCCTGTTCTGCTCTTTCAGCTCGGACGCGGTAATGCTCTTCTTCACAACCAGCGCCAGCTTGTCGATATCGACAGGCTTTGTGAAGAAATCGACAGCGCCATCCCTCATTGTCTCAACAGCTGTCTCTATAGTCCCATGACCAGTGAGAACAATGACTGGAAGCATTGGATAGGAAGAAGAAATCCTCTTCAGAAGCTCGTAGCCATCCATGCCTGGCATCCTCAGATCCGTGATGACGAGATCAACAAGATTCTTCTGCAGCTTATCCCAGGCTTCATTGCCGTCGGCTGCTGTAATCACCTGATAACCTTCATCTTCAAATGCCAGTCGCAGGCCTGAAAGTATATTCTTCTCGTCATCAGCAATCAGAAGTGTCGCCATTAGTAGCCTCCTTGTCTCCGATAGCTTTCCTCTCACTTGCAGGAACAGGCAGCTTTATAGTGAAAACAGTCCCCTTGCCAGGTTCGGAAGATACGAAGATATCGCCACGATGCTCTTTGATAACTTTATAGACAACAGTCAGTCCCAGACCAGTGCCGGAAGCTTTTGTCGTAAAATATGGCTCAAAGATCTTGCCAAGCTGCTCCTCATCGATTCCTGTTCCTGTATCCTCCACCCTGATTGTCTCCCAGTTCCCGTCTAGATAGACAAAGATAGAGAGCTTGCCTCCTCCAGGCATTGCTGAGAAAGCATTTTCCACTATATTCAGCAAGCTCTGGCGCAAATAGCGCGCATCAAGCTCAACCCTTGGCAGAAATTTCTCTATCTCTGCAACGACCTTGATGCCTTTTTCATCTGCTTCAGGAGAGAGGAATGTCACAAGGTCATTGATGACTCCCTCCAAAGAACCAAGCCTTAGCTCTATATTCATCGGACGCACGGCGAAAAGGAAGTCAACAGCAATCTTATTGAGATGATCAATCTCCTCATCGAGCACTGTAAGATAGCGCTCCGCTCCCTCTTCATCGAGACATCCTTTATTCCTCAGCACTTTTCGCATTAGCTGCAGATGAATCTTCATAGCAGCCAGAGGGTTCTTGATCTCATGTGCAATACCAGCCGCCATCGTTGTCATGGAGGCCAGGCTCTCTGTACGCCTGAGACGTGTCTCCTTCATTATCTCCTCTGTGATATCAGCAATCTTGACATCCACATAGGAAGCAGAAGGAAGCGTGAGAAAAGTAAAGGAAATCCGTTCAGTACGTACTTCATTACCTTTTTGGAAAGCAAAGTCCTGCGCTTCAGCCTTCTCTTCTCCAGAGAAGACAGCCTGCAGAAATTCTTTTACATCCTTATCGATAAGCATCTCGCTGAGCTTAAGCCCTGGGCGGAGCTTCTTGCGCCTGTCAGAAGGCAGAAGGTGGAAAGCAGCATTGTTAATGTATTTGATGGTTCCATCATTCGTGAAGATTATATGTCCATCAGGAAGAGAGGCAATAAGCGCTTCAAGCATATCGGCATCAGCCATCTGGTTCTGGACAAGCTTCTTCAATTCCCCTTCTGGAAGCGAGCAAAGATCGTCTATAACTTTTGTCAGCAGTTTATTCGCCATAGCAGGACTCCCTCAGTGCCGCATCGAACGCAAGCTTTTTATTCATATTGTATGCATCAGCTTTAATCATAGCATCCGTCAGTATCTTCCATGCCCGTTTTATCTTCCGTTGATCTTTTACACTCTGGAAAGCTTTCATCATCTCGCCTATAAGCCTCTCTCTGAAATATGCATAGCAATTCAGATGCTCGACAGCGGCGAAAAGATTCTCCTCTTCATCAGGAGTGAGCATTCTCCCATCCACGAGCGCTCTGAAGTAAAGAGAGACTGCTTCATCGAGCGTATTCTTGTCTTCATCGGCAGAGCCTTCTTCAAAGAAGAAAGAATCAAAAGAACTGTAACTGCCATAGATAGCCAGCTCCTCACCAATCAAGGATGAGATAGCTTTCTCAGATAGCGCTGGGAAGTTATACTTCCTGACTCTGCTGAGAATAGTCGGAAGCAGACGTGCTGGCTGGGATGACAGCAGAATGATATGGCAATGCTCAGGAGGCTCTTCCAATAACTTCAGCATGCTGTTCTTAGCCCCTTCTGTCAGGCTTTCAGGGTCCTCCAGAATCAGACATTTTTCAGAGATTCCTTCCTCAAGCCAATCCTGGACAGCTCTTATCTCATCTATAGTAGCTCCAATAGAACGCTTGCCAAGCGTGAAGAAATCATTATTCATCCTGGCCCTCAGCTCAGAGACAATAGCATCAACACTCTGTTCTTTGAAGTCACAGCCATCTTCAAGAGAAAGGATAATCGCATCTACAGCTTGCGCGTTGGAAAAGAGCGTATCTCCACGTTCATCCTTAGCAGAAAGCTTCACACCGCTTTTTTTGCCCTCATAAAGCGGAGCAATCGATACATGATACTGCAAGAGCGTTTTCCTGACTGTCTTGATGAGGAACATACGGAAACGATCATTGCGCTGTCTCTGGAAAAGCGAGAGTGCGGCTTCTGTCTCCATCCGCATATCACGCTGCATGAGATAGACAATCTGGCTTGAACGGAGATAAGGATAATTCCCATCCTCACTTGTCAGATTGAACGCTAGTTCCAAAGCGCCTGTCAGCCTTGAAGAACCTCGAGGACCGGAGAACAGCAAGGAAGAAGGCAGATACCCTTCCTTCACATCGTTTTCAATATCAGATGCAACATGTCCTTGCGTTCTCCTGAGATCTTCCAGCATCAGGCACCCTTTACAGCATCAACCAAAGTCGGGAAAAGCGGTTCGATGAGGTTTCGCACAATAACGCTTGAGCCTGTCACTCTTGAGATATCAAAGAATGACTGGAAATTGAGTATCGCTATAATCAGCGACAAGCATATAGCGCTAGCTACAAGCCCCCAGACAAAACCAAGCACATGGTCCAGCGCTGGTACTGTCTCAAGCACATTCTTGAGAGCGGAACCGAAAATGCCTACTATGATAAAAACCAGCAGCGATAACGCTATGAAAACAAACAGCGATGCCCAGAAAAGGGAAAGCCCAGTATTCGAAGATAACAATACAGCTATGGGACGTGTAAAAAGAAGTGCCGCAGGAATAGAGAGGATAAAGCCTGCGAGATTCGCAACCTGGCGCGCAAATCCTGTGATACAACCCGAGATAGCACCCACAAGCACTATAACAAGCGCTATGATATCAAGAACTCCGATATTTAGATTTCCAATGGTTAGTGACCAGTCCATAGAGCTATAATAGCCTGAATTCCGTTTTTGTGACAGGCACTGCATTATTTTCCTTTTCCATAATTAGTGTTACTTTCTCTGTATGGCAAATTTTCTCTCTGCCCTTTTCGGAGGGACTAAACACGATAAAGACATGAAACGCCTCCGCCCGATTGTGGAAAGCGTTAAGAAGGAATACGGCTGGGCCGAATCCCTGAAAGATGAAGATTTTCCCAGGATCACAGCTGAATGGAAAGAGGAAGTCAAGAACGGCAAGAAGCTCGATGAGCTCCTTCCCAAAGCATTCGCACTTGCGCGTGAAGCTGCAGGCAGAGTCCTTGGAGAGAGGCATTACGACGTGCAGATAATGGGCGCGATTGTGCTTCATCAAGGTTCTATCCTGGAGATGAAGACAGGTGAAGGCAAGACGCTTACAGCTGTTCCTGCGGCTTATCTCAATGCGCTTGAAGGCAAAGGCGTCCATATAGTCACAGTCAATGACTACCTCGCGCAGCGCGATGCCGAATGGATGGGAAGAGTCTATTCATTTCTCGGGATGACAACAGGCTGCATCATCGCAGGCCAGGATGAACAGAGAAAGCGAGAAGCATACTCTGCCGATGTCACATATGGCACAAACAACGAGTTCGGCTTCGACTATCTCCGGGATAACATGAAGATCTCACTCAAGCAGAAGCTTCAGCCGAAGCATCACTATTGCATTGTTGATGAGATTGACTCAATCCTCATCGATGAAGCCCGCACCCCGCTTATCATCTCGGGACAGGCTGAGGATGATACGCCAAAAGTGAAAGCTGCAAAGGCAATCGTGCCATTCCTGAAAGAATGCGAAAAGGATCCAGAGACTGGAGATTACTATGAGCTGACTGCTATGGAAAAGCTCGACAGAGAAGCATATGCAGCTTTCGACGAGAAAGGTGACTTCAAGCTCGATGAGAAATCAAAGAAGGTCACATTCACAAAAAGCGGCATGACCCATATGGAAGAGCTGCTGAGAAAGGAAGGGGCTCTCAGAACATCGAAAGATGAGGAAGGCAATACAACAACCTCGCTCTATGATGATGAGAACTTCGAGCTTGTGCATTATGTTACACAGGCAGTACGCGCCCAGTATCTCTACAAGAGAGATGTCGATTACCTCGTAAAGGACGGAGAAGTCCAGATAGTCGACGAATTCACAGGCCGTGTGCTTCCTGGCAGACGCTACTCCGAAGGCTTGCACCAGGCTATAGAAGCCAAAGAGAATGTCTCTGTACGCGGACAGTCAAAGACATTTGCTACTATCACATTCCAGAACTTCTTCAGGATGTATGACAAGATTTCAGGTATGACAGGTACTGCAGATACGGAAGCTACAGAGTTCAAGCAGATCTATGGCCTTGATGTAGTCGTTATTCCTACAAACCTTCCAGTACAGAGAAAGGATCTCCCTGACCTCACATTCTACGATGAGGCTATGAAGTTCAGAGCTATCGTCAACGAAGTGAAGAAGATACATGCAACTGGACAGCCCGTGCTGATTGGTACAACCTCAATCGAAAAAAGCGAGAGGCTTTCAGCGCTCCTTACAAGAGAGGGAATCAGGCATGAAGTTCTAAATGCAAAGAACCATGCAAGAGAAGCTTATATCATCGGAGAAGCTGGCGCTAAAGGCGCTGTCACAATCGCTACAAACATGGCTGGCCGTGGTACTGATATCAAGCTGGGAGGCTCTCCTCTCCATCTTGCAATGAAGAAAGTCGGTACAGATGCAGATCCTGAGACTCTAAAGAAAGCCATGGAGGATATACAGGAGGACTACAAGAAAGCTTATGAAGAAGTCAGAGCACTTGGCGGCTTGTATATCATCGGCTCGGAGCGCCATGAATCAAGGCGTATAGATAACCAGTTACGTGGACGCTCAGGACGTCAGGGAGACCCAGGTACCAGCCAGTTCTATATCGCACTGGACGACCCTCTTATGAGGCTTTTCGCAAAAGAAGGCTTGAAAGAGATGATCGGCAAGCTTGGACTCAAAGATGGAGAGCCAATCCATCACAAGATTCTCGACAGCGCTATTGAGAATGCACAGAAGAGAGTCGAAGAACGCAACTTCCAGATCAGGAAGCACCTGCTTGAATATGACGATGTGCTCAATGAGCAGCGTAATTTCATCTACAATGAAAGAGACAGGATACTCGCAGATGAAGAGCTCCTTGGCGAGATCATCAAAGACACCAAAGAGTACGTCGACGAAGCATGGGAAGATGCCGCTGGAGATAAAGAGAAGTTCGCAGAAGACTACAGAAGCGTCTTCGCAGTACGTCCTGATGAGACAATTGCAAATAATCCAGATGCAATCAAAGAGACAATGGAGAAGAATCTTCTGGAAAAGGAAGCAAAAGTCGGCAAAGCCAATTTCAACAACTTCATCCGCTTTGTCTATCTGAGGAACATCGACAAGAGATGGGTTGACCACCTCGATGCTCTCGAGGATCTCCGCGATGCAGCCTCCCTTATGAGCTATGCACAGAAGAATCCTCTCGTTGAATACAAGAATACAGCATCCGATGCATTCGACGAGATGATTTCCTCTATCACAGAGAACGTAGTCAGGACAGTCAACGCTGTGAGGATCACAGTCCAGCCAAGGCCTCAGCAAGCTCCCAACGCAAAGCTTCAAGCAACACACAGCGCACCAGGAGCTCCCATGGTGCAGAGAAGCGAGCAGAAGACAGCTGTCTCCAGTCAGGCGACAGCGCATAATACAACAGTCGTACGCTCCACTCCTAAAGTCGGACGCAACGACCCATGCCCCTGTGGCAGCGGGAAAAAGTATAAAAACTGCTGTGGCAAAGGCGTTTGATTTAAACAAAGCTTCTCCATTGGCTCAGAATGCTTCTGAAGAAAGCTAACAATAAGGGCAGGTAGAAAAATAAATCTCCTGCCCTCTTTTAATTACATGTCTGTGCTAGAATCTTTTAAAGTCCAGAATATCGGTACTTCTATTTAGCCAAATCAACAGAAAGGAGGAAGCAAAGCGCTAGCATACCTTAGATGAAAGTATCACCAATCACGTTCGCGCTTCTTGCAGCTGCGCTATATGCAATCAATTCACCATTTTCAAAGCTGCTGCTATCATATGCCTCCTCGGAAATGATGGCTGCCTTCCTTTATCTGGGTGCTGGAATCGGCATGTCCATAATGCATTTCTTCCGGAAGGATAAGGAAGAGAGACTGACAAGAAAAGAACTGCCATATACAGTGTTGATGGTCTTGCTCGATATAGCGGCCCCGATACTGATGATGGCAGGGCTGAAAAGCGCTACTGCCGCAAATGCTTCGCTTCTGAATAATTTTGAGATTGTCGCTACTTCGCTGATAGCCCTATTAGTCTTCAAGGAGAAAATCCGCACACGGCTGTGGATTGCAATCGGTCTTATCGTATGCTCAAGCATGCTTCTTTCATTTGAGGATATCAGCGCGCTCACATTCTCCCATGGCTCACTTCTCATAATCCTCGCATGCACATGCTGGGGTATGGAAAACAACTGCACACGCATGATTTCAAAAAAGAGCCCTGAAGAAATTGTCATTATAAAAGGACTTGGATCCGGAACTGGAGCTCTTGTTGTAGCATTGCTCGCGAAAGACGCTTTTCCTTCCCTTCAGATTATTGCAATCATCCTTCTTCTCGGCTTTGCCTCATATGGTCTGAGCGTCTTCTTCTATGTTTACGCACAACGTTCTCTGGGAGCTGCCAGGACGAGCGCATATTATTCGCTCTCGCCGTTCATAGGAGCACTCCTTTCCTTCCTCATATTCAGAGAACCATTGACAATGACATACGCTATCGCGGCAACTGTGATGATTGCAGGAACAGTTCTTGTCACGCGAGATTCTAAAGAAAGTGAATGATCAGAACTGCGTGAGATTCACAGGATCGAGAGACACTCCGTTCTGCTCCACTGAAAAGACTACAGCAGGCTGTGAGAAATGAAGATTGCTCGTACCGATTGCGCCAATCACATCCCCTGCTTTCATATTCTGGCTCACTTTCGCAGAGACAGTCTCAAGAGCTGAATAGACTGTTGTATAGCCATCTTCATGCACAAGCTTGATAGAACGGCCAAACTCAGGATCAGAGAAGATATCGATGACAGTGCCATCAGATGCAGCCACGACAGCGCTACCCGGCTCTGCTGCGATTGCAATACCTGCAAGAGGCTTTCCATCGATGAAATCACCGAACCTTGCAATGACTTCACCGGAGGGAAGCGGAGATGTGAACATGTAGCTCTGAGCTTCCTCGATTGTACCAGGAGCTGGAACGAAGATTTCTTCGCCCACAGTGCAAGCAGTGCTATCTTTCCTGTTGTAGAGAGCGACATCCTGAGCTGTAAGCTGCGGATTGCGGGCGCTGACGACATCGGAAAGCGTATCTCCCTCCTCCATTGTATAGAGTGTTCCATCTACAGGAGGAATGATAAGAACTGTGCCGCTTTCAAGGGCCGTACCTTTCAGCTTATTCACAGAGACAAGAGTAGTAGTTGAAAGCCCTGCCTTCTCCGCAATTGCCTGCAATGTATCGCCAGCTGTGACTTCATACTCGCTAAAGCCCATAGCTTCAAATCTCGCAGAGTAGTCTTCCTCTTGAACTGGAGCAACAGGAACAACCTCTGTTACATCAGCAGCCTCAGGCTCTGCAACGGCTGTTTCTACCACTGCTACAGCTTCCGCTTCAACTTCTTCATTCTCGACAACTTCAGATGCTACCTCCGCTTGAGGCTCTGCGCTCTGCCTCTCTGCTGGCTCAATAATCTCAGGCTCTGCAGGAGTCACAGAAACAGCTTCGATAGCTGGTCCCTCATTCTCTTCTTTATTGCTGTGCGGCGTGAAAAGCAGATATATGACAATAGCTATCAGCGTAAGCAAAACGCCAATTGCAGCGATAGCGGCGGTCATTCTTCCATTTCCTCTCCGCCGCTCTCTGTACCCCTCTGGTGGCATATCATCATAGCTATATCTGCTCATCTATCGACAATCCTCAAACTGCTGATTATTATTTTACATATGGCAGAAAATGGCAATAAGGGTGGAGGCAAACTGCTTTCTCTGATTCTCATCTTACCGCTTGCAGCCCTCCTCCTTTGTCTCGCACTAAGACTGACGCCTGCTTTTGAAAGCAAGCCTATTTACATAGATCCAGTTCCATCCCCGGTTCTTGTCAGGGGGAGCATCCTGGACAGAAACGGAGAGTATCTGGCTATACAGGCCCCAGATTATGGCTTTGCGATCCACATAAGCGATGCTTATCCATCGATAATCGCTTCATTCATCTCGGATTATACAGATGAGAACGCAATCTCCATCGAAGAGAAGATAGAAAGAGGAGATAAATTCATCGTAATCACAACAATCCTTTCCACAGATGAGATAGCAGCGATACAGAAGCGATTATCATCAGCAGCGCTATCGGATGACATCTCCGTCGCAGTGATTGAGAGAAGGAAATATCCACAGCAAAGCGCATCATCGATCACAGGCTCTGTCGATAGCACATTCCACGGCATCAGCGGCATTGAGAAGCTGATGGACAGCACTCTCTCCGCAGTTCCTTCAATAGACAGCTATATCGAGCATGGCAACGATGTCGTCCTCACTATAGATATCAACATGCAAGATAAGCTTGAAGAAAAGTACGGGAAAAGTGAAGCTGCGCTGCTCTCTCCCGATGGTGAAGTCCTTGCATACACAGGTTCCGATGAAGCGATACTCGAATCGCTCATCGCAGAGAGCTCCAGCTCTTTCCCTTACACTGCAAAAGCTACAGCAGATGGATATTTCCTGTGGGAGGGTCAGGAGAGCGAGACCTGAGTCCTGAAGCTTTGCATATCCAGTCCAAGTCCCTTCATATGCTCAAGCACGATAGCTCCGGATGCCTTTGCGATATCCTCAGGCACTCTCTGTCCATCAGTGAAGAAAATGACAGGTATCGACAAGCCCGCTGAGAACGAGAGGACATTGCCTATCGTCTCTGTCTCATCAAGCTTGGTGACAGCAAGCGAGGATGGAGAGAAGCGCGAATACGCTGAATACTGCTGCATTATATCCTCTTCCTTCATGCTTGCATTGACTGTAAGGATGTAATCAGTTCTATCGCTATCGAGGACAGAAAGCATACCAGCGAGCTTGAGATTCAGCTCCTTGTCTTTCGGGGATAGTCCCATCGTGTCGATAAGCACAATATCCTTCCAGGAGAAGCGCTCTGCTGCTCTTATAAGCTCATCTTCTGCTCCAGCTGATAGCACTGGTATCGATAGAGCTTTTCCGAACGCTTCCATCTGATCAATGGCACCCGTTCTGTAAGTGTCGAGAGTGATGATGCCAACACTCTTCTCTTCCTTGCTGTAAAGATATGCAGCTTTCGCAAGCGTCGTCGTCTTGCCAGAACCTGTGGGACCGACAAAGACTACAAAGTGCTTTGGATGCACCTGCCTCTCATAATCTACAGTGACGCTCTCAAGAATCCTCCCGGAAAGAAGCATCGAGACATCACCAGAGCTGGGAAAATCCTTCAAAAGCTTCTCTTCAAGCTTCCCTGTGATATGATTGAGCGATAACAGCTCTTTCGCCTTCTCCAGATTCCCATTCTCTCTGTAGATCTCTGTATCAAGGCGCTCTGAACGCGTGAGTGTGCTTGGATCCGGTGTTTTAGCTTCTGCAGCGAACTCGGAGATATCCTTCTCCCTCGACTTACCGTTCTCATCATCCTTTGTAGGCTCTGCAAGATAGCAGACTATCTCACAGCGCTGCTTTTTGCGCTTGAAGAGATGTCCGCCAGTCGTATAATCCCTGCGGGAATGGATTCTTATTCCACTCCCGTAGAGTTCCGAAGCTTTTCTCACAGCCGCTTCATAGCTGTCGGCGGTGACTGTGTAATACTGCATCAGAGTATATATTTGGAGAGATCCTGATCTTCTGCGATATCGGAAAGCCTCTCCTGGACATAGCCCTTTGTTATATCAATCGTCTGGCCGCTCAGCTGATCTGCGGAGAAAGCCAGTTCCTCAAGCAGCTTCTCCATCACTGTATAGAGTCTTCTCGCCCCGATGTTATCATTGGTCTGGTTCACATCTGAAGCGATTCTGGCAATCTCATGCAGCGCCTCATCGGAGAAGTTGACTGTCACGCCTTCTGTAGAGAGAAGCGCTTTATACTGCTTCGTGATAGCATTCTGAGGCTCTGTCAAGATGCGATAGAACTCCTCAGCTGTCAGATCATGAAGCTCGACGCGAAGCGGGAATCTTCCCTGAAGCTCAGGGATGAGATCGGAAGGCTTGGCGAATGAGAATGCGCCAGCAGCGATGAAGAGTATGTTCGTCGTGTCGATGACTCCCCACTTAGTTGAAACCTTCGAGCCTTCGACAATCGGCAGGATATCGCGCTGAACGCCTTCGCGGGAGACATCCGAATTCGAAGTGCTGTTGTGCGATGCGACCTTGTCTATCTCGTCGATGAAGATGATGCCCATCTCCTCAGCCCTTGTCTTCGCTTCGTCAACAGCTTTATCAGGGTCAATCACTTTGTCCAGCTCTTCTTCCTGGATGATTTCCCTCGCCCTCTTGATTGAAAGCTTCCTTGTCTTCTTGCCTGATGAAGAGAACATTGACCCGAGGCTTGAGAGCGCATTCTGAAGATCATCCATATTCCCGGAAGACCCCATCAGCTCAAAGCCGACATGAGTCTTCACATCCACAGGCATCTCGACTTCCTTCTCATCGAAGACACCGGAACGGAGCATCTGACGGAACTTCTCCCTCGTCTCTCCGACAGAGACATCTTCAGCTCCTTTCGATTGCTCAATTGCAGGAAGAAGAAGGTCAAGAAGCCTTTCCTCGACTCTGCGATCTACTTCCTCCTGGCGCTGCGCTGCCATCTCCTCCCTGACCATAGCTACAGATGCAGCCATCAGATCTCTGATCATCGATTCAACATCACGTCCGACATAGCCGACCTCTGTATACTTCGTTGCCTCGACTTTGATGAAAGGAGCATTAGCCAGCTTGGCAATACGGCGTGCGATCTCAGTTTTTCCAACACCAGTCGGTCCAATCATCAAAATATTCTTGGGAGTCACTTCATCCCTGATATCCTCAGGAAGGCGCTTGCGGCGCACACGGTTGCGGATAGCGATGGCGATTGTCTTCTTAGCTTCCTCCTGCCCTACGATATATTCATCAAGATTCTTCACGATCTCGGAAGGAACCATGCTGTCAAGATTCTTCTTATTCTCCTGCATTTTTTACCTCAGCGATAATATTATGGTTTGTGTAGATACAGATATCCGCAGCAATCGAAACGCTCTTTTTAGCAATCTCCTCGGCATCCCAGTCAACGCCGGCATCGAGATAAGCTCTAGCAGCTGCCAGCGCATAGCTTCCACCGCTGCCGATGCCCATAACATCACCTTCCGGATCCAGCACATCACCATTGCCTGTAATCATAAAAAGCTTAGAACCATCGGATGCAAGCATCATAGCATTGAGATTCTTCAGGCTTCTATCCGTCCTCCATTGCTTCGCCAGCTCGACAGATGCTCTTGTGATATCACCACCATACTGCTTGAGCTTGCCTTCGAAGAGCTCGAAAAGCGTGAATGCATCTGCTGTGGAGCCTGCGAACCCCACTATGATATTCCCATTGTAAAGGCGACGCACTTTTCTGCAGTTGCCTTTAATGACCATTCCACCTTCGCCAGATGTAGCCTGGCCATCACCTGCAATCGCGACCTGATTGCCTTTGCGGACTGCACATATCGTAGTTCCGTGAATTTCCATCAAATTCTCCTATGCATGAGGATGAGTCTCTTCATAGACCTTCCTCAATCTTGTACGGGAAACATGAGTATAGATCTGTGTCGTAGAGATGCTCTCATGGCCAAGCAACTCCTGTACCAGACGGATATCAGCTCCCCGATCCATCAGATGGGTTGCGAATGAGTGCCTGAGCGTATGAGGCGTGAACTCCTTCTGCCATCCGAGAATCGACCTGTACTTATCAAAGATAATATGAGCTGAGCTGAAGGGCAACCGACCTCCCTTATCTCCGATAAGAAAAGCTTCAGGATCGTCGCATCCCAGAGATGAAAGATACACGCTTCTCTTCTCAAGATAAGCCTTCATCTCCTCTCCTGGCTCCGGGGAGAAGAATACGAACCTCTCCTTTCCACCCTTTCCTTTTATTCGTATTCTGCGCTTGCTGAATTCGATATCACCGACATTCACGCTCAAAGCTTCAGAGATGCGGCATCCAGTGTTGTAGATGAAAAGGAAGAGCATGTGGTCACGCTCATCCTGGAACGAATGCCGCTCCACAGACAGCAGCTCCTTCACTTCATCCTCTGTAAGCACAGAGGGCAGTCTTCTCGCTTTCTGACGCATGGAGATTTCCTGAAACGGATCGCGCTTGGCAAGTCCCTTCCTCTCGAGGTATGAATAGAACGTACGAAGCGCAGTCAACTTACGCAACACTGAACGCTCTGCGAACTCCTCTTGCATATACTCAGCGTAGAGCGCGGCATCTTCTGCTGTGAAGCTCAGCGGATCAAGATCCCTGTCGCGCATATATCTTCTCCACTCTTCCAGATCCGTTGCATAGCTCTTTACTGTATTCTCGGAAAGAGCCCTGACAGACTGGATGTATGAGATGAAATCATTGATCAAATCCATCAAATCATTTTCACACCTTCATTTCCATTCGTCAATAAAGACGGAGGTAATCAAAACGTTTGTCAAGAAACGAGAATTGCCCTTCAGGCGATGGATAGACAATGCATCCAGTCCTAGATGGAAATGCCGATGAGTATGACGAAGCTACAGGACAGCCCTCAAGCGCGAGAGTACGCCCTATATGAGTCGTCAGCGAAGTCCGCGTTATCGCAATATCTTTTCCATCATCGAGCATTGAGAGGACCTCCTTCCATCCATATCCCATCATTGCAACAAAAGCATGGGAAGAGAGAAATGCTGAAAGAGACCAGGCAGCTCTGGTATTCCTTTTTTCCATGCCTGTACTGATGATGCTGCCACCGGTGAGCAATATGCGTGAAGCGCGCTGAGGATATGATGAGATATAAGAAGAGAGAGAGGCAGATGTGACTACATGAAGCCTCCCTTCCCCGTCTTCCGCTCCTTTCAGCACTGAAAGCTGGCCCGCAGCATCAGCTTCACTGATAATCTCTATGCCAGATAAAGATGCTTCCAGGCTGGATATGTACATCTCCTCTCCTGTGAGAGCCGAAAAGCCACAAGAAGCAAGGAGAAGTGAATCGGAGGCAGGCAAGGAGCCTCTGAACACAACAGGCAAGCATGAGATGATAGCCATCTCAGCTCCCAACTCAAGATCCTCCTCTATATGTTTCCGCTCTTCTTCTCCATATAGCGATAGGAAATACCGTCTGTCCATACTTATAGATACGCGAAAAATAGTGGAAACTGTCAGCTTTCCTCATCGCTGAGCGGAGAATACCTGTCGAAGAACGCCAACAGCGAAGAAGTATCGAGATGTGTATAGATCTGTGTCGTCCTCACATCACTGTGTCCAAGCATCTCCTGTACTGAGCGGATATCAGCACCATTCTCTATCATATGTGAGGCGAATGAATGGCGCAGTGTGTGGATAGTCGCATCCAAGCCTAATTGCTGTACAGTCTCATGGAAACGTTTATGGGCAGCCTGCCTTGTAATCCTTCCACCTCGCCTGTTGAGAAACAAGGCAGTCTCCCTCGGATTCTTCAGCAGCTTCGGACGGACGACATCAAGATAGCGTTCCAGCGCCTCTTTCGCGCTCTGTCCGATGAAGACTATACGCTCCTTGTCGCGCTTTCCGACAACAGAGATGCTTCCCTCTTCTTCGCGATAGGAAGATACATCAAGCGCTACAGCTTCAGAGATTCTCATTCCTGATGAGTAAATCAGCTCGAAAAGCGTGTAATCACGGAAAGAGAGTGGATCATCGCTTGGAAATGAAGAGAGCAGCATGTTCACTTCCTCAGGCGATATGACACGCGGCAGATGTTCCCTCTCCTTAGGCTTCTCGATAAGCTGGGCTGGATTCACATCGTCGGCATCCGATGAGAAAATTATATAACGATAGAAAGCGCGAAGAGATGAGAGCACTCTTCCCTCAGTTCTCTCTCCAGCTCCATCAGAGCGTCTCTTCACAAGATACTCCTCTACATCATCAACTCCTGTTGCTGTAATATCCTTCCCTTTCTCAGAGAGGAAAAGAAGATACCTCTCAGCTTCAGAAGAATAGACCTCTCTGGTTTTCTCAGAGAGGCGTCGCTGATAGATGATATAACGCGAAAACGCTGAGAGCATCTCGCGATCTGAGGGAGATAGCTCACTTATCATCATCACTGCGGGAGTATCTCAGTACAGCTGGTATAGAGTAATCGTTCTCACGTCCTCCACGCTTTCCAAGCTGCTGTTGCAGGTCCTGCCATCTGTTGACTGTAATCGTAGCAGGATCCGAAGGCTGACGCTGTGGCTGTACCTGCGGCTCTGGCTGTGGAGGATTCTGAATCTTTGGCTCAGGAGCTCTCTGAACAGGCGCTTCCGCAGCCATTCTCTCGCTCTCTTCAAGCTTGCGACGAAAGATATCAGCTTCAGGATCTGCTGCGACAGAGACATCGCGATGCTCAAAGCCTGTAGCAATAACAGTGACTTTGATCCTGTCACCAAGTGCCTGGTTATAGCTCTGCCCCGCAATGATGAGAGCATCTTCCGCACAGCTTTCAGTTATGACTTCAACTACATCCTGATACTCCTGCAGCGTGAGGTTATCTCCACCAGCAAGATTGACAAGGACTGACTTGGCTCCATCGATGGAAGCATTCTCAAGCAGAGGATTCGAGATAGCGAGCTTAGCAGCATCGACAGCTCTGTTGGCACCTTCTCCAAAGCCAAGCCCGATAAGCGCATCGCCCTTTCCCTTCATAATCGTCTTGACATCAGCAAAGTCGATGTTGATCTCTCCAGGCTCTGTGATGAGATCGGAGATGCCTTGCACAGCTTGCAAAAGCGCGCTGTCTGCAATGAGGAACGCTTGCTTGATCGGAGTGTTGGCTTCAACAACTTTCAGAAGATGCTGATTAGGAATCAGGATAAGAGTATCAACCTGCTTTCTCAGCCTATCAATGCCCTGCTGCGCAAGAAGGAGCTTTTTCTTGCCTTCGAACGCAAAGGGAGTTGTCACGACAGCGACAGTAAGCGCACCGAGGGACTTGGAAATCTCTGCAACCACAGCTGCAGCGCCGGTTCCAGTTCCACCACCCATACCTGCAGTGATGAATACCATATCGGAATTCTCGAGCTCGGCTTTGATTTCCTCTTTCGATTCCAGAGCTGCCTTCTCGCCGACTTCAGGCACGCCTCCGGCTCCAAGACCGCCAGTAAGCTCCTTGCCTATAGCAATTCTCGTCTGGGCATTGGAACGCTGCAAAGCTTGCACATCGGTGTTGAGAGCTACGAAGGATACCTTCTTCAGGCCCGATGCAATCATGCGGTTGACAGCATTACCTCCACCTCCACCGACTCCGACTACTTTGATGATAGTAGGTGCGGCTTCACCGCTGGCTGTGGCATCCTCGATGTCGAAAATATCAAAATCCATAGCAAACTCCCTTAGAACAGCTTCTCGAAAAGGCCTTTGACCTTTGCTCCGATTCCATTCTTTTCCTTACTGCTTCCTTGCATTGAGGAAGCTTCTTTATATTTCTTTGCTTCAAGCTTCAGAAGTCCAAGCACTGTGGAATAACGGGGATCGATATAAAGTCTATCGAGACCGTTTATAGCCTCAGGGAAGCCAATGCGCGCAGGCATGCGGAAAATCTCAGCAGCCAGCTCTGTAGCCCCTGAAAGAAGAGCACCTCCACCGACAAGTACAACGCCAGCTCCAAATGTTCCGCTCACGCCATTCTTCTCAAGTTCTGCGCTGAGCATGCTGAAGATCTCCGCCATTCTTGGCTCAATCAGCTTAGCAAGCTCCTTTCTCGGCAGTCTGATAGAAGGCTTTCCGCCAACAGCAGGTGTGACAATCATCTCATCGTCCCTGACGGATGGCGTATGGCAGCATCCATCAGCTATCTTGATGGATTCAGCGGCAGAGCGCGGAAGCTGGAGCATGTATGCGATATCGCCAGTGACATTATCACCACCAAGAGGAATAGCGCCAGCATAGACAGGAGCGCCACCGACATAAGCAATTGCATTAGTCATGCCAGCTCCGATGTCAATCACAAGAGCCCCCATCTCCTTCTCATCGCCGCCTAGTACGACTTCGCTGTCTGAAAGCGTCTGCAATACTATGCGCTGCACCTGAAGTCCAGCCTTCTGGACGCATTTGCGCAGATTCTGGCAGATTGAAGAGGAACCTGTGACAAGAAGGACTCTGGTATCAAGCCTATGGCCAAGCATATCGATCGGATCCTTTATGCCTGCTCTCGAGTCAACCTGGAAGTCCTGAACAAGAGTATGGAGAATCTCTGTGTCCTGAGGCAGATCACGAGCACGTGCTACATCGATCGATCTTCTGATATCCTCCCTCTTTATCTCCTGGTCGCGGCTCTGGATGCCGACAACACCGCTTGACTGTATGCCCTTTATATGATCGCCGCCAATGCCGAGGATTACGGAACTGACTTCAGTACCAGCCTGAAGCTCAGCATCGCTCACTACGGAATTGATGACTTTCAGAGTCTGTTCTATGTTGACTATCGTTCCTGACTTCATGCCTTCGCTTGGACGTTCAGAGATGCTTTCGATCATCAGCTGCCCATCGCGAGAGATGGTACCGATTACGCATCGCGTCCAGCTAGTTCCTATATCAAGTCCGACAAGAGTCTTGTCCTGCGCCATATCTCATTACCCCTTAAGTCTGACAAGCCGGTCATTATACAATTCATACACCTGAGAAGGTGCGAAAATAGTACGCCCGGGATTCACCCTGCAGCTTTCCTCTATTATGCCGATAGTATCATTGAGCCTTGCTGCTGAAGCAGGATTCTTCAGTATAACTGAAGCATTCAGCTCTGGAAGCGCTGCTATGAGTTCTGCAGACCCATCATCGCTATTATTGCTAAAATCAAACCAGGTTATCAAGCTAGGCTGGAAAGGATTGGAGATGAGGTATGGGATATATGCCGAAAGCAATGGAAAATCAGCGATACTCTCCGTCCCGATTACAGGATAAACCTCTGCAAGCGCTCCCGCATCCTCCATCCCTATAGCCTCTGTCATCTCTCCATTTGCAAATAGCGCTCCATCGCGCGCAAGGATGACGATGCCGGATACAGGCTCTGACGAGATTACAAGAGCTCCTTTTGCATATGAAAGAGAAGCATTGCTAAGATATGGAAGCGCATCAAGAGAAGAGAGAATACGTCTTCTCTCCACTCGTGGATATGTTCCTCCGATTGCCTCCGATGCAGCCCTTCTCATTGCTGGAGTGAGCGGAAAGTTCTGTGAAACTATCCTCTCCACGCTCATCACAGGCAAGTATCTGAGAGCAATGAGCATGAAAGCCACGACAAGCAGCATAACTCCAGGAAGAATCATTGCGCGCTCACTTCTTTTCATTAGACCTCCCCATGATGTAAATCAGGCGATAGAGCATCGAAGAAGAAAGCACAGAGATGAACTCAAAGGCTGGATCATAGCTGAAGAACGGCAAGAGTACGCCTGGAAGTGGCAAAAAGCCTGCAACATACAGCATGTTCACAGCGCTAGCAAGCACTATAAAGAGCGTGAAAGCCGCTACAGTCATGGCAGATGGCAAATCATGCCTCATCTTCGCTCTTGCAACAGTCCTTACGCCCAGCACGGAGATGAATACCAAGAGCACTATCAATACAGCAGTTCCTAAGTATCCGACCTCCTCAGCAAATGATGCGAAGATGTAATCGCTCTCGGTGGAAGCGATAAGATAATGCTTAAAAAGTCCATTCCCCAGACCGCAACCTGTTATGCCACCAGCTTCTATAGCACTTCCAGCAATCTCTAAAGGATTATCAGGGGCTGTATAAACCGATGAGATGACAGGTTCCAAAGTAGTGGCAGGAAAGACTGATGATACAATAAAGCCAAGCAGGAGAAGGATGAAGAAGCTGATGCCCGTTCTGGCAATTCCCTCCCCGCTGATCCTCATCAGCACAGCAAAAGAGATAATGAGAATCAGATACCAGCCAATGCCAGCGGAGATGAGTGATAAAAGCATCATCACAACTGCCAGCACAGCAAAGATATAATAGCCCTTTCCCTTCCTCACGTCCCCGAAGAATCTGGAAGCAAAGAACGGAAGGGAGAACATAGCAAGATAAGATGGATTGATTATCCTATACCCGGAGATGACGATATAGCCACCCTCCGAGAAAGATGGAACGATGGACAAGACAAGCAATACCAGTGTGAGCGGCAATAGAAAATATCTTACTTTAAGGATTCTATAAGGCAGGGAAAGATTGATGCCGAATGAGATTGCTAATGCCACCAACCCGGCAACCAGGTTCCTGAAGAAGTAGTAATAATGCGGAAGACCTTCCGCGATAGCTTTCTGATAAGAAGATGAGTAAAGTATCACAAGCCCAAGCAGCGAAATGATGAGAACAGTACACAGATATGTGAATGGAGAAAGGGATCCTGCATTCTCTTTCTCCTTCACTGTCGTTGAATATGAATAATCATCGTAGTTTCGCTGTTCACTCCTAGGCATACATTGATTATACCTTTGAGCTGTCAGCTTTGGTAGCCATTTGAGGCACTGACCGTAAATTCCTCTTCTGCAGCGCTGAGGCCTGCTGCAATTGCGGCTCTCAGTGCCCTGCCTTCCCTCTCGTTATCTGCGATGGTACGCTCAGCTGCTCCCAACGCAGCAGTACCTGAGCTTGCAGCCCCGAGCTGCCATAGTGGTATAAAAACCACAATGAAGGCTAGTACGAGCATCACGATAATTGCGCCCTTGATAGGTCTGGCAATGTTTTTCGACAATTCAAAATCGTTCATAGCACGCTGCCGGTCAGTTCTCCGGCCCCTCCTGAATCTTCTCCACCACCCTGAGCTTCGCGCTCCTGGATGGTGGATTCTCCTCTTCCTCCTCCGCAGAAGGAATGATGGGCTTTTTCGTGAGTATTCTTATCCTCGCATTATCACGAGCAGCCTCATCCTTGAAAAACCATTTCACTTTCCTGTCCTCAAGTGAGTGGAACGTGATTACAGCGATCCTTCCGCCCTTTTTCAGTACTCTTATTGCATTCTCAAGGGCTGGAGTGATCCTGTCGAGCTCGCTGTTCACCTCTATCCGCAATGCCTGAAAGGTACGGGTTGCAGGATGAATCCTTCCGTATCTGTAATCCTTCGGCACTGCGCTCCGTATGATGGAGGCGAGCGTTTCCGAGCTCTCTATCGGTGCTTTCTCCCTCTCCTGAACGATAGCGTGCGCGATACGCCTCGAATACCTTTCCTCACCGTATCTGTAGATAACATCGGCAAGGTTCTCCTCGCTGTATCCATTGACGACATCCGCAGCGCTCATGCCTTGTCCCGGGTCAAGGCGCATGTCCAAGGGCTCGTCGCTCCGAAACGAAAAGCCCCTGTCGCTCTCCACGAAATGAAACATGGAGATCCCGAGATCAAAGAGGATAGCATCCGCCGAATTCGATGGCATCTCTTTCAAAGCGTCATCGAACCAGGCATTTACAGGGCGGAACCGGCCTCCGAAACCGCTTAACCGCTCTATTGCCTTCTTCTGTATCTCGCTATCCCTGTCAATGCCGGTAACGGTCAAAGAGGGATAAGCGTTGAGGAAGAGCGATGTGTGGCCGCCTTCTCCTGTCGTGCAATCAACAAGAAGAGTATCTCCCTCAGGGATAGGAAGATTCTCAAGGACTTCCCGATGCATTACAGGATAATGGACAATCTCCATCACTCCTTCTCCTCAAATAATTCCTGAGCAAGGTCAGAAATGCTTTCTCCTTCATCGGCAGCCGCGAAGACTTCCGGATTCCAGAGTTCTACTGTATATCCCGCACCGACAAAGAGCGCTTCCGATTTATTCGGCAGCGAGTACTGTTCTCTGATCTGTGGCGGAATATTGATTCTTCCGGAACTGTCGATATCCACATAGATGGCAGGAGCTATGAGCTTTCTGATCAGGATGCGCTTTTTCTTGTCGAGCATAGCCATTGGGGATGAGAGAATAGGCTCGGAAAAATCCTTTTCAAAATACTCTGGCTTCATGATCATCAGGTGGTTACCATCCAGTCCCGGAAGAACAACAACCTGCTCAGCGGCAAGCGCAGTTCTTAGTCTTGCTGGCAATGAAAGACGCCCTTTATCGTCGATCCTTGCATTATACATTCCTGTAAGAAGCTGCATCTTTACCACCCATTTCGTGGGAAATCATCCCACTTTATGCCACCACTCTACACGATGAACCAAAGTAAAGCAAGAAGTTTATTTTTATAAGGTCGATTTTTGAACTTTGTCTATATTGGGAAATAGAAGGATTTGACTTTGGAAAAATTCAGGCAATCAATACCAGGACAAGAAAAAAAGCCCCATTGCTGAGGCTTTTGTCTATTCTTCGTAATCTTCGAAGAGATGATAATCGATATCGGGGAAAATCTCACTGCTCCGTTCAGCATTTATCAGCCACTCAGTATTCACTGTGTTGCGGCTCATAGCTGAGTAGACAACGTTGAAAGAACCCAAGTGACTCCTTAGCCGTTTCTCAGCATACGTGACCGACGTCCCATCATGCATAATGCAAGGCCAGTCTGATGACATCGCAAGAAGCAGCTCCCTGAGCGCCTGATTGAGGAATCGTCCTTTCAGGGACCCTTGATCAGGGAAGCGCTTCGTAAGCTCTTCCATACGTTCAATTGCTTTGAATATATGACGATAAATCCAAGAGTTGCTGCCGTCGAGCCAGATATCTGAGTAACCGCCGCTACCCCAGGAAGACTCATTGAGCCTGAGCTTCTCAGTCTCACCGTTCTCAAGGATTACGGAAGTCGGTGTCGTGAAGACAAAGTCCTCTGATTCATCAGCTTTCCTCATAACAGCTTCAAGGAAATCGATACCTTCATACCACCTGTGTCCGAAGAGCTCTGCATCGAAGCAGAGATTGAAGACTGGATTGTTTATGCCAGCGCTAGATACAGCGAATCCCCTTCTCTTGATATTATAGAGGAAGTTCTCCGCATGCAACTCAACTTTCTCAGCGGCTTTAGCTGGAGAGTAGTAAGCTTTATCCTCCGTCTTACCCGTGATCGCATGATACTTGTAGCCAGTGAAAACACGTATTTCAGGCTTATGGATATATGGTCTGACATAATCCAGAGGCAGATAGTATCCGATATCGCGATAGAAGTCGCGGTAATCACCATCGCAAGGGTAGCCAGAAACGGAAGACCAGACGAGGGATGTAATGCGCCAGTCTCTGACAAAGCCATAAACCCCTGATGGGAGTTCCACAGGCTTATAGCCTCCGTAAACGGATTTGTCCCTCGCTGTGATGACAGAATGGGAAGCCAGCTGACACCAGGAGACACCATTTTTCTGAAGCATCTCATCCAGCCCTGGATAGTAACCGCAATCTGGCAGCCAGAAACCTCTCGGAGTCTCTCCGAAGATTCGCTCATGCGTCTTTATTCCCATTACAATCTGAGTGTTCACAGCTGCTGGATAATCTTTGTAAATAGGAAGATATGCATGTGTAGCAGCTGTTGTCATGAGCTCTAGCCTGTTCTTTTCATGGAGAGCTTTATAGCCATTGAGGATATTTCTTCCCAGCTCCTCGAAGCGTGCAAGGTTCTTCTCCGCCTCGTCGAGATAGCGGGCAGCCATCTGGTAGCAATCGCGCTCTTCATTCTGCGTTCTCCGCTTCTCTTTCTTCCCCAACTCGATGCGCTCTTCCATATAACCGACAAACCGCTCTTGCAATGCTGCATCTGTGAGCATCGTCACAAGCGTCGGAGAGAAACAGATAGAGAGACGGAAATCTACTCCATCATGCTCAAGCTTCTCAAGCATTCTAAGCAAAGGGATATATGTCTCGTTAAGAGACTCGAAAAGCCAGTTCTCTTCCAGGAATTTCGGATATTCAAGATGCCTTACATAAGGAAGGTGCGCCTGAAGTATGAGATTGAGCTTATTCACTCTGCGTATCCTCCTTTCTGAAAAGCTGTATGATCTCGCGTACAACTGGATTGTCTACAAGCTCACCTTCCTTGGTTGTCACCATGGCAAGATAGAGTCCATAAAGCGTATCGTTGTATTTCATCTCATCTGTGTGGCTCAGCCAGTATGAATCTGTCAGGCTCTCAGGCTTGGACACTGCAAGCTGCGTCTTACTACCATCCCTGCTGATAGCAGAAAGAGCAATCACGCAAAAACCATTGCCATAGGGAATTCCGATGTTCCACTCGCTGTCGATATAAGAAACTGGGATATCATACTCTTCCCTCTTTCCATTGTTCTCAATCGTCACGGAAAGCGCCAGAGTAACACCTTCGTTCTGCAATCTGTCGCTATCGAAAGAAGAGAGTGACCAGAAAGCATATAGCCAGGAGCAATTCTTTTTAATCAGATGGATTTCTGTATCAGGATAACTATCAGGAAGCTCCTCTACTCCCGGAAGATTCTCAACATATTTGCTTATATCGCGATAATCTGTAAGTCCTGACATATAACGTATGTTAGGATCTTTCTGATCGGCATCCTGATCGTATTCCTCATACTTCTCTTCAAGCATGGATATCAAATCCTCTCGAGAGAGAGAATCGGCCCCATCAATCCCTTCCTGTGCAGCAATGCTCTGCAATTCTGAAAGCGATAGGGAATCGATATTCACAAGAATCATTGCAACCCCTTTTTCAGTTCTTCTAGAATCCTAGAAAAAACCGGTGAAATAGTCAACTAAACCGCATTTAAACGCACCAATTAACGTTTTTTATCTGTTGCAAAATAATCTTTTCAACCAGTTTTATCACATTTGCCTACAGATGTCCTTTTC
This sequence comes from Candidatus Ornithospirochaeta stercoripullorum, assembly GCA_017694595.1. Lineage (GTDB taxonomy): Bacteria > Spirochaetota > Spirochaetia > Sphaerochaetales > Sphaerochaetaceae > Ornithospirochaeta > Ornithospirochaeta stercoripullorum. The sequence continues at coordinate 30,027 of JADIMT010000095.1, forward strand.
TGGACAAATATGATAAACTATCTGCATGAATTCAGAGCAAAAGAGAACATCCATAATCCTTCATGGTCATTTCTATCAGCCACCAAGGGAGAACCCATTCACCGGCATCGTGCCAAAGCAGAGCTCAGCATCCCCCTACAATGACTGGAACGAGAGAATTTATCACGATTGCTATGGAGCAAACCTTCACTCAAGATATCTTGATTCTGATGGACGCATAATCTCCATTACAAATAATTTTTCCTATATTTCATACAATTTCGGTCCCACTCTTCTTTCCTGGATGGAAGAGACGCATCCAGATGCAATAGAGGAGCTCGTCGAATCAGACAGAGAGTCAATCAAGCGGCTTGGTCATGGCAATGCTATGGCCCAAGGCTTCAACCATACAATTCTGCCACTGGACAAAGTAAAAGATGCCAGGCTTCAGATTGAATGGGGCGCAATGGATTTCGAGAGGTTCTTCGGACGCAAGGCAGAAGGCATGTGGCTTCCCGAGTGCGGCGTAAACAAGGACGTTATCCAGCTACTGGCAGAGGAAGGCATAAAATTCATCGTACTCTCACCCTGGCAGTGCAAAGCCATCGAGACAGATGCTGGCAAGATGACAGTGCTCCAGGGCAAGCCAGCTCCATACTGGGAGCCATATATCCTGACAGGCACAAACGGTGGAGAGGTTGCAGCCTTCTTCTACCATCCAAGTCTTGCAGAAGCTATCTCATTCGGCCATATGCTCCGCAGCGCAGATAATCTCTATGCAACGCTGAAGAGCATCCAGAAGGCAGATGGGAAGCCACTCATCCACACAGCTACAGACGGAGAGACTTATGGACACCATGAGCCATATGGCGATATGGCACTGGCTGCACTGATCAGAAAAGTTGAGGAGCGCGATGATTTTGTCTTTGATAACTATGCTTCATATTTAGAGCGCCATCCAGCTGTAAAGCATGCAGAGCTGCATCAGGGCGAAGGCGGCAAAGGCACATCATGGTCATGTTCCCACGGCGTTTCCAGATGGTACAAAGACTGCGGCTGTCACACTGGCGGAGAAGCTGGATGGAATCAGGCATGGAGGACACCGCTGCGCAACGGACTCAACGCTCTTTCGGAGAAGCTGGACAGCATCTTCAATGATGAGATAAAGAAGATCTTCGGTGGCAAAGTCGATCCAGAGATGATCTTAAGAGAAGCTGGTGAGGAATATATTGGAAAGATCTCGATGAGAGAGCTCATAGAGAACTTCCATAAGAAATACTCTTTCGCTTCACTCTACGATGTGGAGCTGGCTCACCTGCTCTCCGGCATAAAGAACAAGCATTTCTCATACACATCATGCGGGTTCTTCTTCGCTGACATCTCCGGAATCGAGCCTAGGCAGGATATCAAATATGCGCTATATGCAATCAAGATGTTCCAGCCATACTGCAAAGGCGATCTGCTTTTCCCATTCCTCTCCGATTTGAGAAAGGCAAAGAGCAATATCAAAGCGCAGGGAGATGGAATGAACATCGCGCAGGAAGAGATGAAAGGACTTCCAGGAGAAGCGGAAGCGGCACTTTTCTTCTTCCTCAACCGCTCGCTTGCACGTCCTACCGATTTCTGCGACACATATGGCCGCTTCATTCTTTGCCATATGGACATTGATGATGCAGACAACTTCTCAGCGGATATCACAGATACAGTGACACTCAAGCTTTTCAGATTCACGGTTCTGGCTTCATCCTCAATCGACAGCGGTCTCAATCTCTACTTATGCGAGAACGATGAGACAGATAAGCCAATCAACAGGCTCAGGCTGACAAACCAGGATATACCTGACAGGATGCTCGATACTGTCTATGGCTGGATCGACAACTCAATGAACCAGATGACATTCACAGAACTGGCAGAGCTTGCACGCGACATGCGTCACTTCTCGATGCTTGTCAAGAATTCAAGGTACATTCCAATGGAGACGCTGGTAATGGAGAATCTAGGATTGACGATAAAAATCATCAAATCCCTCTTCACTGTCTACGTCGATGTAACACCCGCAGTGCGCAAAGAGATACTGGGCAATATGATTGATTTCGTACGCAAGTGCGGGAGGGATTCAGATATAGCATCCATCAATACAATCCTCTCCGAACATTCAAAGTATCTTGCATCCCTTGTAAAGGCAGAGGGCATGACGCAGAAGAATGCAGACTCAATCATAGAGCTTCTGACACTTGCACGCTCCCATGGCTTTGAGCCTGACACGAAGGACCTGCAGAATATGATCTACCCATATTACTGCGGCACAAAGAAAGCTGAATGTTCCAAGGATCTCCTCAGGAACGCATCACTTACCTTGAACTTCAAGTAAAGCTCTGGCATGCTCCAGAGAAAGTCCGCTCGTCTCTCCAGAAAGGAGACGGGCGATTTCTTTCACTCTCTCTTCCCCTTCCACTTTCCTGATTCTGGTGACAGTCCTTCCATCTTCCTCTTCCTTCTCGACAAGGTAGTGCGCATTCGCTCTTGAGGCAATCTGGGGTAGATGTGTGATAGCTATAACCTGCTCAGTCTGGGAAAGAGCCTTCATCTCCTCTCCCACCGCATTAGCAACAGCTCCACCGATTCCGCTGTCTATCTCATCGAACAGCATCGTAGGAGCATCATTTCCAGAGCGGAGAGCAACTTTGATGGAAAGCATTATTCTGGAGAGCTCTCCACCCGATGCTGTGTCCTGTATTGGAGAAAGCTTCTCCCCTTTGTTTGGAGCTATCAGAAAGGCAACGCTCTCAATACCATCTGGTCCTGGAGCATTCAGCCGATCGAGCCTAATACGGAACTCCGCAGACGGCATGCCAAGCTTCTGCAGATTCTCCTCAATGCCTTTCTCGAGCGATGAAGCAGCTTTCTTTCTTTCAGAGAGCAATTTCTCGGCCATATCAGCAAGCTTTGCCCTCTCTTTCTCTAAAGCTGAGGAGAGACTTTCAAGAAGCGACTCGCTGTTATCCGCATCTTCAAGCTTCTGCCTGAATGAATCGCGCCTTCGTATCGCTTCTTCGATGCTTCCGCCAAAGCGTCTCCTGATCCGCTGCAGCTGCATGAGTCTTGCATTCTTCTCCTCCATCTCAGTTTCGGAGAAATCTATCGCACCAAGATGATCGCGCAGAGAGAGGAGGATATCATCAGCTTCTATGCCGATATTTTCTGTTCTATCTGTATATGCAGTAAGACGCTGGTCTTTTCTAGAAGCTTTGCGGATGATTTCAAGCGCTTGGGAAAGGGATGAGGATGCTGTTCTCATTTCCTGAACAGCAGAGGAAAGACTTTCTTTGAGGAACTCTGCGGAATTCATTATCTCAAGCTCTGCTTTCAACTCCTCCTCTTCTCCTTCCTTCAGATCCGCCTCATCCAGCTCCTTCAAAGAGAAACGCATATAATCAGCTTCTTCCAAAGCTTTCTGTATGTTCTCCCTTGCAATCTCAAGGTTCTTCTCGCGTTCCCTGACTTTCCTATACTGAAGATGATACTCAGAGCTAAGCTTCTCAAGATGGCCGAATTCATCGAGCATAGAGCGAAGCACATCAGCTTTCAAGAGGGACTGATGCGAATGCTGAGAAGAGACATCGACAAGCAGATGACCAAGTTCTTCACCTTCCTTGACAGTCACTGGCGAGCCATTGACTGTATATGAAGAACGCCCATTCACTCTGATAAGTCGCCTGATGACAAGCATTCCATCTTCCATCTCGATTCCATGGCGTTCTGTCCACTCTGTGACCTGCGGCGATGAAAGGACTGTGAATACTCCTGATATCTCAGCGCTCTTCTCACCTTGCCTTACTGTCTCTTTATCTGTTTTTGCACCAAGCAGCAACGAAAGAGCTCCGAGCATGATTGACTTGCCGGAACCCGTCTCTCCTGTGAGGATGGTGAATCCATCGCTGAAAGCAATATCAAGCTTATCGATAAGCACATAGCTTCTGACACTAAGCTGTTCAAGCATGCATTTCTCCCGACCAGTGCAGTTTATCTCTGATGACTTCTGTGAAATTCCTTCGCAGCGATCTCACTAGAAGCGCCTTGCTCCTGCTCTTCTCTACTGTGATTGTGTCATCTTCCTCCAGAGGGAAGAAGAGCTGTCCATCAACTGTCAGCAGCAAATCAGTGCGCTGTCCTTTGTTGACAGTTAAAGTCACAACCTTTCCAGATGTCACAAGAGGTCTGTTGGAAAGCGTAAATGGACAGACTGGCGTTATAATCACGGCAGACATATCCACATCGAGAATCGGGCCGCCAGCTGCAAGCGAATAGCCAGTTGATCCGGTAGGTGTCGCTATGATCATGCCATCTGCACGAAAAGAACCGGCAGTTGTCTTATCAAGAGAGAGCGACAAGGAGATGACTTTAGCGATACCCGCTGATGATATTACAGCTTCGTTAAGCGCAGAAGCCGTCCAGACACGCTTTCCCGCCCTGTGTACAGTCACACGCAGCATCAAGCGTCTTGAGATGTTGCTGCCATTCTCCATGAAATAAGAAAGGGCTTCTTTCCACTCATCCTTTCCGATTTCTGTTATATAGCCGAAAGTACCAAGGTTCACAGGAAGTATTGGAACTCCCATCTCATTGACTGCACGTGCCGCATACAAAACTGTGCCATCACCGCCCAAGGTTATGACAAGGTCTGTATCAGCCGGCACTATGATATCATCATTACCAGTCTTTGTGCTGATGACGCTGCCTTTGATGGAAAGCTCATCAAGATAGCTGAGGATCTCCTCTGAAAGCCTTGCGCTCTCTTTTTTCTGACCATTCGCAATAATGAAAGCTGTGCGGATTCTCATATTCACCCCAGATGGCTTATAACGCGCTGTATCGATTCTATCTCTGATTTCGCGAGAAATGGATAAAGCGGGAAGGAGATTGCTCTTGTCACAGGGGCAATAGCATTGGGAAATCTATCATATTTATCCTGATACTTTGAACCAATAGAAGAAGTGAAAGTCCTTCTCGAGGAGACTCCATGCTTCTGTGCAAATTCTATAGCTTCATCAGGCCTTGTGTTGACTACTACGGAAAAACCATATCCATTTGCATAGAATGAAGGAGAAGAGGCCCCGAACAGCTTCGCACCGCTCTTCATCTGCGATTGAGTAAAAAGCCTATACAGCTCATTGCGACGCGCAAGAAGCGTATCAATCTTCCCGAGCTGGACAATACCCAGCGCAGCATTCATATCAGGGAGATCCACATATGGAGAGCCAATCGCAGCTTCTTTTTTCAGCTTTTCGATTTTATCGTCACTGGAAGAGACTGCACACGCTCCTCCGCCTGTGGAGATCACACCATTCTCCTCGAATTCCGATATCACGATATCGCCACCCATACCAGCCTTGATAGTATCGGACCACACAGAACCAAGGGACTGCGAGATATCCTCGATTATAGGTAAACCAAGCTCCTTGACGCTTTCGAAGTTCTCTGGAATCTGACAGATCGGCTCATAATAAACAAAAGCTTTCACGCTCTCTTCCTGAATCTTCTTAGCAGCATCCTCAAGGCTTGGAAGCCCTGTCTCATCTGTGTCAATCAGAATAGGCTTAACACCTGTGCGTCTGAAGGCTTCCAGATAGATTTTCGGAGAAAGCACAGAAATAAGGACGCTGTCGCCTTTCTCAAGCTCAAGAGCGTTGAAGGAGGCAACTATGACATCAAGATAGGAACGAAGAGCAATGCCATCTTTCTTGCCGATGTATGCAGAGAAAGTCTTGAGGAACTCTTTCTTCCTCTCCCCTGGACCGATCTTCTCATCGACCATTGTCTGCAGAACTGCATCCATATCTTTTCTATAAAGCGCAGGTTTATAAAATCTGATTAAAGCCATACATCCATATTAGCAAATATAGAAGTCATGGGCAAAGAAATAGCGATGGTGAAAACGGCCAGTGAAATAAAAAGACCAGTCGACGGGGACTGGTCGTTAAGCCTAACGGAAACAGTGAATATTTCAGGGAGGATAGGAAATGCATCGTCTGCTTCCATTACTATTATAGCAAATTAAATCAAAAGATGTTGGACTTTTTTCAGTAAGTTTCGATATTGCAATGATATCGAAAGGATAGGAAAGTTAAATTTAATGTGTTTTTCTAGTGTTTTTTTAAAGCAGCGCCCATCGCTGAACGCTGCCATCAGACTCTCAAGTTGTTGAGAGATCAAACTTACTTCCGTTAAGATTTACTGTAACAGTTGTACCATTACCTTCCCTGAAAGCTTTTTCGCTCTTAATCGTATTGCAGTCTTCTTCATTATCAATATTGAGAATAGCATTTGTATACTGCTTTTCATCTTCCAATGTCGCAGTGCCTGGGTCGCTTGAAAGATAAATCAGGAATCTGTTCGTATCATTTTCGTTATCAGCCATAGTGATTTGTGATGAAGAGACTGTACAAACTGCATCTGCTTTATAGTAGCTTATATCGTGTTTGTCACCAACTACCAAAGCAGCCATTGGGACTTCGTTACCGGATCCCCATAAACTCGCCTCATCCAGATGATAATTAGGATTAGACACTTCAGAGTAGCTTCCATTGGAAGCAAGAGTGCTATTTGTAATAGTGGCTGTTCCACTCCTTACGATCACAGCCTGTCTTCCAGCTGTGATAGATGAGTTGGTTATCACAAGATTTCCTGGAACATTAAGCATTACTCCGCAGCTGTCTTGGATAGTAGATGTGATTGTCGAATTATCAATCAGAATGGATACATTCTCAGAATCATAGGAATCATCTGCATTCGTCGATACGCCATAAGCGCCAGTTGAAATCTCTGAATCGTAGATTTCTACAGATGCATTTGGATAATACAATCCGATGGCTGTCTGCGGCGTGTTATAGCTGACGTTATCCAGAATGAGCTTTGAACCACTGTTAACAGCAAGATTCGATCTGACAGTATAAGATGGATCATCCGATGCAATACTAGTATCTTCCGAGTAAATGGTTCCATCAGCTATCTTCAGCACAGCATTATTATTA